>NZ_JARAVO010000089.1:0-34521 GCF_033792805.1 Streptomyces sp. PA03-1a | reverse complement strand
GCCGGGGCGGGACGGAAGAACACGACCGTTCGGGCCGGCCCCCGGGCCCGCTTCCGCCGAAGGGAGGCGAGGGCCCACCGCGGTCCCGTCGGCCGAACTCCCGCCGCCGGCCGGGCAGGAGGAACACGAACGGTCCGGCCCGCCCCCGGGGCCGCTGCCGCCGAAGGGCGGCGAGGGCCCACCGCGGTCCGGTCCGCCCCGGCCACGGCGCCGGCGGGCCGGGCTCGTCGCCGCGGTGGTGCTGGTGGCGCTGGCCTTGGTGGGCGGCGGCATCTACCTGGCGCAATCCCCTTCCCCGGGCCCTGAGCACGCCACGCCGGCATCCGTGCAGTCGATCAAGGTCGGCGACTCCCCGCACGGAGTGGCGATGTCCCCGGACGGGGGCCGGGGCTACGTGGCCAACTACAGCTCGGGGTCGGTGTCGATGATCGACACCGAGCTGAACCGCACCGTGGGCGATCCCATCCCCGTGGGCCGCTTCCCGAAGGGGGTGGCGGTCTCACCGGACGGGCGCAAGGTCTACGTGACCAACAACTACGCGGGCTCGGTCTCGGTCATCGACACGTCGAGCAACCGCACGGTGGGCGATGCGATCTCCGTGGGCTCCAGCCCGGAGGGGCTGGCGGTGTCGCCGGACGGGAGCCGGGTCTACGTGGCCAACGGGACGTCCGGTTCGGTGTCGGTGATCGACACCGCGGAGAACCGCACGGTCGGCGACCCCATCCCCGTCAGCCGCTTCCCGCGGGGGGTGGCGGTGTCCCCCGACGGGCGCAAGGTCTACGTGACCAGCTTCGGCCGCAACAGGAGCTCGGCCTCGGTGTCGGTGATCGACACCGCGGAGAACCGTACGGTGGGTGATCCCGTCCTCGTCGGCCGACGCCCTGAGGGGGTGGCGGTGTCGCCGGACGGGAGCCGGGTGTACGTGGCCAACGGGGGATCGGGTTCGGTGTCGGTGATCGACGCCGCGGAGAACCGTACGGTCGGCGATCCCATCCCCGTCGGCTCCAGCCCCGCGGGGATGGCGATGTCCCTGGACGGGCGGCACGTCTACGTGGCCGACGGGGGTTCCGGTTCGGTGTCGGTGATCGACACCGCCGAGAACCGCACGGTGGGCGGCGCGATCGCGGTGGGCTCCAGCCCTGAGGGGGTGGCGGTGTCGCCGGACGAGCGCCGCGTCTACGTGGCCGACGCGACCTCCGGTTCGGTGTCGGTGATCACGTTCTAGCGAACGTGCGGGTGGGCCGGCTCAACTCAAGGCGGGGTGCAGCCCGGCGGCTCCCAGACGGGGTTGCCGTCGCCGTCGTTGTGGTAGCTCGTGCAGTCCTCGCTGGGCGCCAGGCGTGAGGTCTCCGTCGTGGCTCTGGTCGTTTGAGGCGCCGCCTGGGCGCTCGCCACGCCCACCGTTCCGGCGAGCAGCGCTGCGGCGCACGACGCTCCTACGAGGTGCCGGATTCGGCTGCCTTTCTCCCTGCCTATCGCCATGATTAGCCCCTTTTCAGTAGAAATGTCGCTCACGTATTCACCAGGGTGGGAGTTCGGCCGCGACGGTGTCAACGCCATCGACGGCGAACCGTCCCGATGTTGCAGAATCGGGAAGTTCGCCGGGTCGGGCCCTGCCGGGCCCGGGTCCGGTCAGCCGCCGTCGGCCCCGTCCGGTGCGGGTAGCGGCTGCTCGGCCCAGATGGTCTTGCCGCGGGCGTGGTAACGCGTGCCCCACATGGAAGCGAGCTGCGAGACCAGGTAGAGCCCGCGTCCGCCCTCGTCCGTCTCCAGGGCGCGCCGGACGTGCGGGGAGGTGCTGCTGCCGTCGCCGACCTCGCAGATCAGCCGGCGGTCGCGGATCAGCCGCAGTCGCACCGGCGGTGCGCCGTAGCGGATCGCGTTCGTGACGAGCTCGCTGACCAGCAGCTCGGTGGTGAACTCCAGTTCCGCGAGGTCCCACTCGGCCAGTTTCCCGGTCACCAGCCCGCGCGCCCGCCCGACCGACTCCGGCGCGCCCGCCAGGTCCCAGGTGGCGTGGCGGTCCGGCGGCAGACGGTGCAGCCGTGCCACCAGGAGTGCCACGTCCTCCCCGGGATGCCCGCCCGGCACGAGCCGGCGCAGTGCCTCGTCGGCGATCTCGCCGGGCCCGCACCCGGGACCGGCCCCGGCCAGCGCCTCGGCGAGCCGGAGCACCGCCGCGTCCCCGGACGCCGGGGCGAGCAGCCCCTCGGTGTAGAGGGCCAGGAGGTCACCGTCGGCATGGGCCACCTCCGAGCATTCGAAGGGCACGCCGCCGGTGCCCAGTGCGGGCGTCGCCGGGGCCCCGGCCACCGACACCTCGCCGTCGGGGCTCACCCGTGCCGGCATCGCGTGCCCGGCGCTCGCGACGGCGGAGCGCATGGTGATCGGGTCGAAGATCGTGTAGAGGCACGTCGGGGCGGAGATCCCGGGGGTGGGCCCGCCCTGTTCCTCGTGGAACCGCTTGACCTGGTCGCTCAGGTGCGTGAGCAGCTCCTCCGGGGCCATGTCCAGGTCCGCCAGCGTCCGCACGGCCGTCCGCAGCCGGCCCATGGACACCGCCGAGTGCAGCCCGTGCCCGCCCGCCTCGCCGATCACCAGGGCGGTACGCGCGCCGGAGAGCGGGATGACGTCGAACCAGATGCCGCCGGGCCCGGCGTGGCCGCCCCGTGCCAGGTGGCGCGCGGCGGCTTCCACGGTCGCCAGCGCCGGCAGCCGCTGCGGCAGGAGGTTCCGCTGCAGCGCCAGCGCCGTGGCCCGTTCGCGGGTGTAGCGGCTCGCGTTGTCGATGCACACCGCGGCGCGTGCGACGAACTCCTGCGCGAGCATGACGTCGTCCGCCTCGAACGAGTGTGCCCGGGTGAACCGGATGAAGAGCACCACGCCCAGCGCCGCCCCGCGCGCGAACATCGGCACCAGGAGCCAGGACCGGACGGCGAAACCCTGGATCAGCTCCGCCCGGGCGGGATCGGCGGCCTCCAGCTCGACCAGCAGTTCCTCGCCCGTGAGCAGGACGGGCTTGCCGGTGGCCAGGGCCCGTGCGGCCGGGGTGCCGGGCAGGGACGCAAAGCCGTCCACGTCGCCCGGCGCCACCACGGTCCGCGCCGGGCCGCCGGGGACCATCGTCGCCGCGGCGCGGCGCAGGGGCACCGTGTCGGCGACCGGCCCGGGCAGCGGCTCCTCACCACCGATCACCGAGTCCACCAGGTTGACGTAGGAGAAGTCGGCGAACCGCGGCACGGCCACGTCCGTCAGCTCCTGCGCCGTGTGCAGCACGTCCAGGGTGCTGCCGATCCGCGCGCTGGCCTCGTTGACCAGGTCGAGCCGTTCCCGCGCCCGGGCCTCCGTGGTGAGGTCGAAGACCATGTGCGCCAGGGCCACCACGTCACCGTCGGCGCCGCGCAGGGGCAGGATCGTCTCCGACCAGACCGTGTCCCGGTCCGGGTCGCGGGGGTCGCGGCCGCGCACCTCGCTGCCGATCATCGCCCGGCCCGAGCTGAGCACCAGCCGCTGGCGCGCCTCGAAGGCGTCCGGGTCCAGCAGCCCGGGCGGCGCCACCTCGCGCATGGTGCACCCGACGAAGTCCTCGGGGAAGCCCGTCGCGCGGATCTGGGAGTCGTTGCGGGCCAGGAAGCGCAGGTCCGTGTCGAAGACGTCGATGATGAACGGTGACTCGGTGAACAGGCCGCGCAGCAGCGCGCCGAGCAGGTCGTCCTGCCGCACCGCCTCGGCGTCCTCCGCCTGCAGCAGCCAGCGGTCCGGCGCGAGGGGATGTCCCCACAGCACCACCGCGACCGGCTCGCCCTCCCGGTGCCGCAGCAGCAGGGGGCCGAGGAAGACCGAGTGCTCCGCGTTCATGATGCCCGCGACGCGGGCGCCGTCGGGGCGTGACCACAGCAGCCGGGACACCGGCCCGCAGGCCTCGGCGGTCGTCCAGCCGAGCAGCCGCTCCGCGCCGGGGGTCCAGTTCGTCACGGTGCCCCGTGCGTCGACGACGGCGAAGGCGGCGCCTCTGGACCGGGGGAAACCGTCAGGGGCGTCGGCGAACAGCGTGCCGCGCATGTCCACCCGTCACGCCCACCCGGCCCTGGCACACCCAAGGATTCCCACAGACCAATACTGCCCGCCGTCAAGATCTGAGGCACGCGGTGCGTGCCTCACCGCCGTGACCTGCCGGGACGCGACCGGAGGAAGGCTGTCCCCGCGTCCCGCGATGAGTTTCCGGCACCGCACCGGTCCTCACCGGTGACGACAACCGACACCCGGGGGAACCCCATGACGCACCATCCCGACCTCCGTCCGGCCGCCCGGGACGTGAGCGCACTCCTGGAGCGGATCGACGACGAGCAGCTCGACGCGCCCACGCCGTGTCCCGACTACACGGTGGCCCACCTCATCGGGCACATCGCCGGGCTCTGTGCGGGCTTCCGCGACGCCGCCCGCAAGGACTTCGGCCCCACCACGGACGGCGATCCCGGCGCGGTGGTCCCCGAGCTCCCGCCCGCCTGGCGCGACGTGCTGCCCGTCCTGCTGACGGAGGTGTCCGCGGCCTGGCGGCACCCCGGGGCCTGGGAGGGCGAGACGAGGGCCGGCGGAATCACCCTGCCCGCGGACGCCGCGGGCCGTTTCGCCCTGAACGAGCTGCTGGTCCACGGCTGGGACCTGGCCCGCGCGACGGGGCTCGACCACCGCCCCGACGAGTCCGCCGTCGAGGCCGCGATCGCCCTGCTCACCGGCTTCCGGACGGCCTCCGGCGACCGCTCGGGGCCCTTCGGCCGGCCGGTTCCCGTCCCGGACTCCGCGCCGGCGCTGGACCGGCTGGTCGGACTCACCGGCCGCGATCCGGACTGGAGCCCGCCGCGCTGAGCGGCCGGCGACCCCAGGCGGAGACCATGGGCGCCGTGGCCAGGTCGAGCGTGCCGGTGGCGACGTTCGCCAGATGGCGGTCGACCTCCTCGTCGGTGGCCAGCCCGGCCGCCACGAGCCCGTCCCTGATGTGCCGCACCGTTGCCGCCTCCAGGACCGCGCACGCCGGTGACGTGATCGGGAAGTACGCGTCGGCCCCGACCTCCTCGAGACCTGCCTCCCGCAGCAGCCGCGGCAGCGTCCGCCCGTAGGCCAGGTCCGCGCCGCGCCCGGCCATCAGCGTGCGGAAGCCGGAGCGCAGCCGGTTGGCGAGCCGCTGCTCGGGTCCGGACTCGTCCGGGCAGAGCAGCGGCTGCAGCCCGGGATCGGCGTCCTCCAGCAGCAGCAGGCCGCCCGGGCGGAGGGCGCCGATCATGCGCCGCAGCGCCTCCGCCCGGTCGGTGACGTGCACCAGCACCAGCCGGGCGTGGACGAGGTCGAACCCGCCCGGCGGTGCGGGGTCGGCGGCGACGTCGTGCCGCAGCACCTCGACCGCACCGCCCGCGGCGTCCCGGGTCCACGACACGTCGATGTCGGTGGCGACCACGGCACCGCCGGGGCCGACCCGTGCGGCCAGTCCGAGGGGCACCGAGGCGCCGCCGGCACCCACCTCCCAGCAGCGCATCCCCACCCCGATGCCGAGCGCGTCGACGTGCCGGAACGTCACGGGGTCGAAGAGCTCGGCGAGGGCGTCGAAACGTGTCCCCGCCTCGGCCCGGCGGTTGTCCAGCAGGTAGCCGTGGTCGTGTCCCGGGCCGCCCCCGTGGTCCGTGTCGCGTGTCGTCATGGCGCGATTCTCCGTTACGGGGGCCTCCCTCCGGCCGCCGGGGGCCGCCCGACGATCAGGGCACTCGTGTGGGTGACACGGAAAAGCCCGGGCGGCGGTGCCCGCCGGGTGGATGCATCGTGCAGGTAGTCGATATTTCAGTCGAGATTGACAGATGTCGCTTACAGCTAACAGTTACGGATATGTCCGCATTATGTAACGCGAAGCGATTGTTCCGGTTGTGCGCGTCGCCGCTGGGTCAGAGTTGGGTCATCGGCAACCGCCGAAGCATCCGCACCGCGGGAACGGCCCGAAAGGACCAGGACCGCACCTTTGTTGAGGGGGCATCATGTCTGCTCGTATCACCCGTCGCGTCATCGCCACCGTCCTCGCCTCCGGAGCGGTCGTGGCCGCCGCCGCCCTGCCGGCCACCGCTGCGCAGAGCCGCGACCACGGCCGCCACTCCGTGGTGATCGGTGACGTCAACACCCGCGACGGCCACGGCCACGGCCGCGACGGCCACGGCCACGGCCGCGGCGGCCGCGGCGGGCGCGGCGGTGACGAATGGATCGAAGTGGTGAACACGGGCCGCGGCTCGGTCAACCTGCGCGGCTGGAGCCTGTCGGACCGGGACGGCAACCGCTACCGCTTCAACAACGTGTGGCTCGCCGGGCACTCGAAGGTGCGCGTCCACACCGGCTTCGGCCGCGACGGCCGGCGCGACGTCTTCCAGGACCGCCGCAACTCCGTCTGGGACCGCCGCGACGTCGCCACCCTGCGCAACGACCACCGCCAGGTCGTGGACGTCAAGTCCTGGAGCGGCCGCCGCTGACCGGCACCCGAGCCGGGTCGTGCCGCCGCAGCCCCGTGGCCGGCACGGCCCACCCCGTCACCCCTTCACGGCGTGCCGCGGCGGAATCCCGCCGCGGCACGCCGCCGTGTTGCGCGAGGGCGGCGGCGAGGACGGAGCGCCGTGGTCCCGGCCGGAGAAGAACCGGCCGGGACCACGGCGCTCGCGCGTCCCTCCGCTACGGGTTGGTGTTGATGGTGAACGTGGACGTCGTGTTCTTGATGTTCTGGTAGTTGTCGCTCATCGTGAGGTTGTTGAAGGTGACGGAGCCGACCGCGGGACCCTGTCCCGCCTCCGGCATCTCGTTGGCCCACAGGCCGAAGCCCGACTTGGCGTCGTAGGCGTCACCACTGCGGTGGGCGCCGGTGATGGACACGTTGGTGAGGACCGTGTCCTTGATCGGGTTCTGCGGCTGACCGCCCACGTAGTTCGTCTGGAACATGATCCCGCTGTAGGTCGGGTCCACGATGTCCACGTCGCTGACGCGGATGCCCTGGAAGACCTTCGAGGCGGAGAAGAGCCAGATGCCCGGGAAGGTCTGGCTGCCCCAGAAGTGCCCGCCGCAGCGGACGATGGAGATGTTCTGGAGGTTGGTCGGGTCGGTCCCGAAGCCGTTCATCGGGTAGCCGAAGTCCAGGGAGCTGATCGTGACGCCCGAGTAGACCAGCGTGTCCGCGACGAGGATGTTGCGGAAGGTGTTGGCGTAGCCGCCGTAGACGGCGATGCCCGCGGCGCGCCAGGTCAGCAGGGACGTCAGGTTCTCGTAGAGGTTGTTCTTCTCGTCCGCCCCGCCGGCGTCGATCGCCGAGAAGAGGGCGAAGCTGTCGTCACCCGTGGCACGGGCCTCGATGTTGTCGAGGTGGTTGTCCGTGCTGCCGTTGGTCATGTTGACGCCGTCGGCGAAGGTGTCGCGGATCCGGGAGTTCGTGATGGTGATGTTGTCGGTGTTGGCGCCCCAGTAGAGGCAGACCGTGTGCTCGTTCCAGACGTTGTCGATGGTCATGTTGGCGACGCCCGCGAAGTCGAAGACCTTGCCGGGACCGTCGATGCGCGAGGTGTAGTTGCCGAAGAAGGAGAAGCCCGAGAAGGACGAGCCGTTGGCGGTGGAGTCGGCGCGGAAGCCCGCGTCGGTGTTGGACTGGCTCGTCGGCGTGTGGAAGCGGGTGTACCAGGGGCCCGCGCCGATGATCTTGACGGTCTTGCCGTAGACCTGGAACTTGCTGCCCGTCTCGTAGTCGCCCGGCGGCAGGTAGACGCCCTTCAGGGTGCCCGTGGTGTCCATCCGGGCCTTGTCCAGGGCGTTCTGCACGTCCTGGTGGGTGAACCCGGTCGGCGCGGTGTAGGCCGCGGGGTCGGGGTTGGCGATCGGCGCGACCTGCTCGGTGTTGACGAAGTCAATCGCGTACTGGCTGCCGTTGGCGGCGTCCTTCTGCAGTTTGATCTTCGCCCCGGCCTGCACGGTCGTGCCGAGCATCAGGTTGGCCTCGTCGTAGATGTGGCGGGGATTGCCGTCACCGGGGTTGTTGCCGGGGGCGGTCTCGCTGCCGTACAGCCACGCGTACTTGGAGGTGAGGTCGATGGACTTGAGGAAGCTGCCGTTGACGTAGACGTTCAGGGTGGAGTTGATCCCACCGCCGCCCGCGGCGTCGGGGATGGAGTAGCGGACGACCAGGGTGTTGGTGCTGGCCCTGGTGGTGAACTCCACCGAGCTGCCGGTGCTGTTCAGCGTGACGGCCTTGCGGCCGGACGCCTCACCGGCCAGGTCGCCGACGGTGCGGTTGGGGCCGACCACGGCGGCGCTCCCGCCGAGGACCCCGTCCTCCGCCTCGTACATGTCGTACGGCATGTTGGCGCCGCGACCGACGAAGAGCGACTGGGTGCTGGTGTTGTTCTGCTGCTTGACCGCCAGTTCGTTCGCGTCGGGCGCGATGACGGTCTTGACGGTGTACTTGCCGTTGGCGGCGGTCCAGGTGCCCAGCGAGACGGGGCTCGTGGTGGCACCCGCCGCGATGGCGCCGCTGTAGGAGCCGGTCAGCGTCTTGACGACGGAGCCGGAGGTGGTGTCGGTGACCGTGAGGGTGATGCCGTGGGAGCCGCCGGCCGAGGCGACCGTGCCCTGGTTCTTGATCGCCACCGAGAAGGTGACGGTGTTGCCCTTGGCCGGGTTGCCGGGGGACCAGCCGGTGGGGGAGGCGATCAGGTCGGAGCTGTCGACCGGCCTGACGACCAGCGGGGTCGGGCTGTTGTAGGTGTTGTTGGTGTCGTTCTGCTCGATGACGTCCCCGGACTCGTCGACTTTGGCGCTCAGCGGGTAGCTGCCCGCGTCCCGTACCCCGATGTTCGCCGTCACCGTGGTCGAGGCGCCCGCGGCCAGCGCGCCGACCGCGGCGGTGCCGACCTTGGTGGTGCCCAGGTAGAAGGTGACGTTCGTGGCGCCCGAGGCGAGCTCGCCGATGTTGCGCACGGTCGCCGACAGGCTCACCGAGTCCGTCTCGACCGGTGCGCCGGGGGAGACGGACATGCCGGTGACGGTCAGGTCCGGGTTTGGCGCCGGGGTGCCGATCACCTGGAACTCCGCCACCTGGCCCGCGGCCGCACCGCTGTTGGCGGTGAACTGCAGCCGTACGTCGGCGACCCGGGCGCTGACCGGGATGGTCACCGTGTTCCCGGAGGACGGGTTGAAGGTGTAGTCGGCGGCCGCCTTGAGGCTGGTGAAGCCGCTCGCGCCCTGCTCCCGGCCGAGCACCTGGACGGTCTGGGTGCGGGTGCCCCAGGCGCTGTCGGGGTTGAGCTTGAGCACCAGCGAGGTGACGTCGGCGTTCGCCCCGAGGGAGACGGTCAGCGTGTTCGGGTAGCTGCCGCCGGCGCCCTCCCAGTAGGTGGTGACGCTGTTGTCGTTGGCGTTGGCCGCGACGAAGTTCTGGGTGCTGGACGACGCCGTGATCGGCTTGCCCACGGCCATGTTGGAGCCGGTGCCGCCCGAGCCGTTGCGGGTGACCGTGGCGCTGGCGACGCTGCGGTTGCCCGCCGCGTCCTTGGCCTTCACGTAGTAGGAGACGGTTGCGGTGTCGGGCTGGCTGTCGGTGTACGTGAGCGTGGTGCCCGACACCGTGGTGCGCAGGACCTCGTTGGCGTAGACCTCGTAGCCGGTGACGCCGACGTTGTCGCTGGAGGCGGTCCACGTCAGCTTGATCTGGCCGGAACCGGGCTGGGTGAGGGTGAGGTTGCCGGGCTGGCTGGGCGCCTGCGTGTCGCCGCCGGAGCCCGTCCGGGTGACGGTGTTGCTGTTGCCGGAGACGTTGCCGGCCGCGTCCTTGGCGCGCACGAAGTAGCTGACGGTGGCGCTGTCGGGCTGGTTGTCGGTGAAGGTGAGCGTGCTGCCGGAGACGCTGGTGCGCAGCTCGCCGTTGGCGTAGACGTCGTAGCCGGTGACGCCGACGTTGTCGCCGGCGGCGTTCCAGGTCAGCCGGATCTGGCCGGAGCCGGGCTCGGTGTAGGCCAGGCCGGTGGGCGCGTTCGGCGCGGTGGTGTCACCGGTTGCGGGGCCGTAGACCTCCAGCTCCGACAGCTGCGCGGCGGTCCAGCCGGTGTTGCCCGTGACGTTGACGCGCAGGTAGCGGGTGGTCGTGCTGCTCAGGCTGATCGTGACGGTGTTGTTGTCGCCCGGGTTGAAGGTGTAGTCGCGGGACGCCACCAGGTCGCTGAAGGACGAGCCGTTGGTGCTGCCGCGCAGGGACAGCGTCTGCGTCCGTGCCTCCCACGAGGGCGGCAGCTTCAGCACCACCTTGGTGACCGCGACGGAGGACCCGAGGTCGGCCTGGATCCACTGCGGGAAGGCGTTGTTGGCGCTCTCCCAGTAGGTGGTCTGGTTGCCGTCGTTGGCGTTGGCGGCGACGTAGGGTGCGTTGCCGCTGCTCGCGGTCAGGGTGCGGCCCTGGGCGAGGTTGTCGGTGGAGACGGCGGAGCCGTGCACCTCGAGCTCGGAGACCTGGGCGGCGGGCCAGCCGGTGTTGGCGGTGATGTTCAGCCGTACGAACCGGGTGGTGGTGGCCGAGAAGTCGATGGTCACCGTGTTGCCCGAACCGGGGCCGAAGTTCCGCCCGGCCGAGCCGGACAGCGTGGAGAAGGTGGAGCCGTCGGGGCTGCCCTGGACGGCGAAGGTCTCGGTCCTGGCCTCCCAGGAGGCGGGCAGTTTGACGACGACCTGGTCGATGCTGGTGCTGCTGCCCAGGTCGACCTGGACCCACTGCGGGAAGGAGCTGCCTGCGCTCTGCCAGTAGGTGTTCTGGTTGCCGTCGGTGATGTTGGCGACCCCGTACTCGGCGTGGGAACTGCTCGCGGCGGCCGGCGCCCCCGCGGCGAGGTTGGGGCCGCCGGCGGCCGCGGCGGGCAGCGCCGACTGGCCGAGCAGCACCAGGCCCGCTGCGATCACCCCCGCCAGCAGCCGTTGGATGAACCGTTTCCTTGGCATGTCGTCCCTGTGCCTCTCGTCAGAGTTGTTGGTGCCATGACATGTCACATGCGGTACGGCTGCCACGCAGAGGAAATTGCATCGATTGCTTTGGTAATTGCGCGGCCCGAGCCGATAGTTGCAGAGGTGTTTCCGGGCGTCTATGCCCTCGACCGGGCTTTCATCTCACCTGGCATGGGCTTGCGCTGGAGTGTCGTGCAGCCGACAGGGCGTTGCGGAAGCACCGCAAAAACTTGTGCGTCCTACTCCGTGGTGCGCAGTGCCTGGTACATCGACCAGAGGACGGAGACGAGCGGGACCGCCACGACCGCGCCGATGACCCCGGCGGCGATGGCACCGCCGATGACGGTGAGCGCGACGACCACCGGATGCAGGCGCACCGCCCAGCTCATCACGATCGGATGCAGCACGTGGCCCTCGATCTGGCCGATGACGACGATCAGGCAGACGACGACCGCCGCCACGACGGGCCCGTTCGCGGCCAGCGCCACCACGGCGGCGACCGCCAGGGCGATGGGGGAGCCGATCAGCGGCACGAAGGCGGCGAAGAACTCCAGCAGCGCCAGCGGCAGCGCGAGCGGCACCCCCAGCAGGAACAGCGCGACCCCCACCAGGATCGCGTTGGTCGCCGCCACCAGCACGATCCCGTGCGTGTAGCCGGTGAACGTGCGCCATGCGGCACGGCCGGCCACGGACACCCGGCCGCGCACCGTCCGCGGCAACTGCCCGCAGAACCACGACCACTGCCGGTCCCCCGAGTGGAGGAAGAACACCGAGCAGAACAGCGCCAGCGCGAAGACCGTCAGCACCTCCACCAGGCGCCCGGCGCCGCTCAGCGCGGTGCTGATCAGGGTCGACCGGTGGGTGGACAGCCACTGCCCGACCTTCGACTGGAGGTCGTCGAGCGCCTCGGGGTCGAGCCGGAACGGCGGGGCCTCCAGCCAGCGCTCGATCCGCGCCAGCCCCGCGCCGAACTCGCGCTGCAGCCCGGCCGTCTCGCCGGCGACCACCTCGCCGACCATGGCCAGGATGCCGAACACGACCAGGATGCTGCCGATCAGCGAGACGGCGACGGCCAGCGAACGCGGGATCACGCGGGCGAGCAGATCGGCCAGCGGTCGCAGCATCGCGGTGCCGACCAGTCCGAGGAAGACGGCCACCGCGATCTCGTGGAACCGTCCCAGGGTGGCGAACACGGCGTAGACGACCGCCCCCACGACGAGCAGCCGCCAGGAGTAGGCGGCGGCCGTGTTCAGCGCGGGGAACACCCGGACGCCGGGCCGCCTGGCGGGCCCGCGCACCTCCCGGCGCCCCACGCGGATCCGGCTCCGCCGTCCTCGGGACACCGTTCGCACCTCCCCGTCGAGCCCGTCGTGCGCCCGCGTCCTGCGCGCCTGTCCCTGCTTGCTACCACCGGCGGGGTCCCGGCCAACGCGACGCAAGCCGCATTCGCCCGAAGGCACCCCCGGGCCGGCGGTGGATCCCCGGGGCGCCCGACTGCTAAATTGGTCTAAACCAGTTATGGTCTCCCTCACCAGATCGGCGGTCCCGAAGTGGAAGTCGTCATCGTCCCGGACGCCACCGCAGGCGGCGAACTCATCGCGGGTGCCATCGCGGACCTGCTGCGCCGCAAGCCCGACGCGCTGCTCGGCGTCGCCACCGGTTCGACCCCGCTCCCGGTCTACCGGGCCCTCGCCGGCCTGGCCGGCGAGGGCCGCGCCGACGTGTCGCGGGCCCGGATCTGCCAGCTGGACGAGTACGTCGGACTGCCCGCCGGGCACCCGGAGTCCTACCGCTCCGTGGTGCTGCGCGAGGTCGTCGAGCCCCTCGGCCTCGCCCGGGAGTCGTTCATGGGACCCGACGGCACCGCCGAGGACATCGTCGAGGCGTGCGCGGCGTACGAGCGCACGCTGGCGGCGGCCGGCGGGGTGGACCTGCAGCTGCTCGGCATCGGCACCGACGGCCACATCGGCTTCAACGAGCCGTGCTCCTCGCTGGCCTCCCGGACCCGGATCAAGACGCTGACCGAGCAGACCCGCAAGGACAACGCGCGCTTCTTCGACCGCCCCGAGGCCGTGCCGCACCACGTCATCACCCAGGGCATCGGCACCATCCTGGAGGCCCGGCACCTCGTGCTGCTGGCCACCGGCGAGGCGAAGGCCGAGGCGGTCGCCCTGGCCGTCGAGGGCCCGCTGGCGGCGGTCGTCCCCGCCTCCGCGCTCCAGCTGCACCCGCACGCCACCGTCGTCGTCGACGAGGCGGCCGCGTCCAAGCTGAAGCTGGCCGACTACTTCCGGGCCACCTACGCGGCGAAGCCGTCCTGGCAGGGTCTGTGATCCGCTTCGTTCAGGCGCGGGGCGCCGGGGCGGGCGGCAGGAACAGCGTGCCGCGGGCCCCGGCGCGGACGGTCCGCACGGCGACGAGCGCCCATGCCGCCACCAGGCCCGCGTACAGGATCAGCGCCGCCCCCTGAAAGGCCGTCGAATGCAGCCGCAGCGCCAGCGCGCTCGTCCCGGTCACGCACGTGCCCAGCGGGAAGGTGAAGCTCCACCAGCTCAGGGTGAACGGCAGTCCGCGCCGCGCGGTGCGCACGGTGAGCGCCGCCGCCAGGGCCAGCCACATCATGGCGAACCCCCAGATGGGCACGCCGTAGAGGTAGCCGAAGACCTCGGCCCCGGTGGCGTAGGGGCGGGGCAGGGCGGTGGGCGCCGCGTGCCCCAGGAGATTGGCCGCCGTGACGGACTGCCCCAGCGGGCCGAGCACGATCCACAGGGTCGGCACCATGGCCGCCGGGCCCGTCTTGTGGCGCACCAGCCGGCCCCAGATCTGCGGGATGATCACCAGGCTCGCGATCAGGCTCATCCCGAACATCGCGTAGCACGCCAGCAGCAGCGTCAGCCGTGCCTGCCCGGCGGGGAGGTGCGGGACGAGGGCGGCCCCGGTGGCGGCGGAGACCATCGGCGGGACGACGGGCATCAGCCAGCCGCCGAACGCCGAGCCGTCGCCCACACGGTGCTCGGTCATCGCACGGTACGGGATCCACACCCAGGTCACCAGGCCCAGCAGGGTGCCCGCCGACCAGAGCACCGCGTCCACCGCCAGGGCCGCGTGCGGCCCGATCCAGTCCGAGCCCAGCGCCAGCGTGCCGGCGCCCACGGTCAGCAGCGCCATCGCCGGGGCACCCCAGAAGTGCGCCATCACCGGGTGGCCGGCGTGCGCCCGCGCGCGGTCGCGGTACCGGGTCCAGTGCACCGCCCAGCCCGCCGAGAGCGCCACCAGCCAGGCGGCCGCCAGCGCCCATACGACCGTGGCGGCCGTCCGCAGCCCCGGTATGTGCGCCGGGAGCCCGGCCGCCGCCGTGGCGACGATGCCCGTGCCCATCACCGAGGCGAACCAGTTGGGGCCGAGGTCGCGGAAGAGCTGGGAGGGGTGGTCCAGCTCCCGCAGCAGCCCGGTGCGCGGGTGGGCGCCGGGCCGGGAGGCAAGGGCGAGCGTCGAAGGCATGTCCGTAGCGTCGCCCCGGCCGGGCACGACCGGTAGGGAGCACTTCCGGATGGGCTCATAGACTGGGCTTATGCCCCTGCCCGAGCGCGTGAGCGACCTGGCGGCGTACGACCTGCTGCTGTCGGTCGCGAGCCTCGGCAGCGTCGGTGCCGCCGCGCGGGCCCACGGCGTCAGCCAGCCGGCCGCGAGCTCCCGCCTCCGGCACCTCGAACGCCGGCTCGGTCTGCAGTTGCTGGAACGCTCACCGCGCGGTTCGCGGCTCACCGAGCACGGCGCGCTCGTCGCGGACTGGGCGCGCACCGCCGTCGACGCCGCAGCCTCGCTGGACGCCGGGGTCACCTCGCTGCGCGGCACCGCGGAGAGCCGGCTGCAGGTGGCCGCGAGCATGACGGTGGCCGAGTACCTCCTGCCGCAGTGGCTGCTCATCCTGCGGGCGGGCGCCCCGCGCACCACGGTCGCGCTGACCGCGGGCAACTCCGAGGACGTGGCCGCGGCCGTCCTGGCCGGCGAGGTGCACCTCGGTTTCGTCGAGGGCCCGGACGTCCCGCGCGGGCTGGTCGCCCAGCCGGTCGGGCACGACGAGCTGACCGTCGTCGTCGCCCCCTCCCACCGCTGGGCGCGCCGCCGGTCCGGCATCGGCGCCGCCGAACTCGCCGCGACACCCCTGGTCAGCCGTGAACGAGGCTCCGGCACGCGCCGCTACCTCGAGCACGCCCTGGCCGAGGGGACGGGGCTCGCGCTCACCGATCCGCTCCTCGAACTCCCCTCCACCACCGCCATCAAGACCGCCGTCGCCGACGGGCTCGCCCCGGCCGTCCTCAGTTCCCTCGCCCTCACCGCGGAACTCGCGGGCGGCAGCGTCGTCGCCGTCCCCGTGGCCGGACTCGACCTGACGCGGACGCTGCGCGTGGTGCGCGCCCGCGGGCGCGACCTGACCGGGCCGGCGCGGGAGCTGGCAGGGATCGCCCGGCAGGGCGCGGTCAGTGCCCGTCAAGGGGTGGGAAGCGCAGATTCCGCAGGTCGGGCGGGACGGGGGAGTTCGGTCGGTACAGCGGCGGGACCTCCCCGTCGGCGGCCGCGGCCGGGGCGTCACTGAGCCGGAAGCGGTCGCGCACCCGCCCGTAGAAGTCGGTCGGGCCCAGCCGGATCAACCGCAGCCGGTGCCGGGCCTTGTACACCCCGACCCAGTCACCCGGATCGAGGACGCCCCTCAGCTGGCCGTCGATGCTGACCGCGACCCGGCCGGAGCGGGTCAGCACGCGGACCCCCAGGACCTCGTCAGGGGCCGCCACCAGGGTCCGGTCGAAGGCCATGTGCGGCGCGACGGGGGTGAACACGATCGCGTCCATGTGCGGGGAGACCACCGGGCCCCCCGCGGCGAAGCTGTACGCGGTGGAACCCGTCGGGGTGGCCACGACGACCGCGTCCGCGGAGTAGGACGCGAACAGACGGCCCGCCAGGTACACCGCGAGACTGGCCTGCCGGTCCCGGGCGAGCTTCTCGAAGACCACGTCGTTGACGGCGTTGACGGCCATCGGCACGCCCCAGCCCACGTCCTCGGGGTCGCCGGGCCGCACCCGCGGCGGCGGCAGCGCGGGGCCGCGCCCGTACCGCAGCAGGGACTCGATGCCCTCGGGGATCTCCAGCGGCCGGGACGCCCGCAGCGTGAGCGTCATGCGGTCCTCGACGGTCGCCCGGCCCTCGTGCACGCAGTCGAGCGCCCGCTCCACGTCCTCGGTGCACACCTCGGTGAGGAAGCCGACCCGCCCCAAGTCCACGCCCAGCACGGCCGCCCCGCACGCGGCGGCCACCCGCGCGCCGCGCAGGAAGGTGCCGTCGCCGCCGAGGGTCACGATCAGGTCCGGGTAGCCGGCCGTGGCCGCCTCCTCCTGACCGCTGTGCCGGGGCCGGTCCTTGCGCCATACGTCGATCTCCACCGCGGGGACCCCGTGCCGCGCGCACCAGCGGTCGACCGCCGCGGCGGCCTCGCTCGCGTCCTCGCGCGCACCGTGCACGACCATCCCGATCCGGCCCACTGGCATCACGGCCTCCCCGGCGGCGTCCGCTCCGGCGTCATGCCCCCATGGTCCGCCTCCCCGGAGCGCGCGTCGCGTCGGGACACCGCCGTCCCGCCGCCCCGCCGTCGTGCGGCGGCACCCTGGGCGGAGTACCGTTCCGCTGTTCCACTGCTGCAGGGAGGACGAACGTGGAGACCAAGCCCGAGCCGGGTGTCCTCGCCCAGGTGGCGGATCTGATCGGCCGTACGCCCGTCGGGCAGCGCGGAGCGCTGTGGCGGCTCGGCGCGGACCGCCGCCAGCTCGACGCCAACGTCATCCGCCTTCCGGCGGGCACCGAGGTCCGGCCGCACGTCGAGGCCGACCTGGACGTCCTGCTGTACGTCGTCGACGGCGGCGGGTACCTGTCGGGCGACGACGGCGGACGCCAGACGACCCTGGCGCCCGGCGCACTCGCCTGGCTGCCCCGCGGCTCCTGCCGCGCGCTGTCCGCCGGCGCCGTGGGGCTGACCTACCTCACGGTGCACGCCCGCCGCCCCGGCCTCACCATCGCCGGGCTCGCCCCCGCGCCGGACGCGGGCGAAGCGGTCTGCCTGCTGCACCGCGTCTGCGCGGACTGCGGCCGCCTGGCCGGCGAGAGCGACGCCCTGTACTGCTCCCGCTGCGGCACCGCACTGCCGCCCCGCTGAGCCCCGTGCGGGGGCGGGTCGTCGTACGGGCGGAGGGCGACCGACGGGCCTGCACCGCCTTCGGGCCGTCAGCCACCGAGACGCGGTGCGGGACCAGCGTCGGTTGGGACGCCGGGCAGGTGCGGTGCCCACGTGCCGTAGCCGCTCAGAAGGCGGCCTGCAGGGGCTGCTCGGCCCAGATCGTCTTGCCCTCGCGCGTGTAGCGGGCGCCCCAGCGTTCGCTGAGCTGCGCGACCAGGAACAGCCCGCGCCCGCCCTCGTCCGTCGTCCGCGCCCTGCGCAGGTGCGGGGAGGTGCTGCTGGTGTCGGAGACCTCGCAGATGAGGTGGCTGTCGCGGATCAGCCGCAGTGTGATGGGCCCGCCCGCATACCGGTACGCGTTGGTGACCAGCTCGCTGACGATCAGTTCGGTCACGAAGGCCGCCTCCTCCAGCCCCCAGGTGGCGAGCTGGGACTCCACCAGCGTGCGGGCCCGTCCGGCGGCGGTGGCGTCCGGCGGGAGGTCCCAGGTGGCGACCTGTTCCGGCGCGAGGACGCGGGTCCGGGCGACGAGGAGGGCCACGTCGTCGGCGGCCTCGGTGGAGCTGCGTGCCTTGAGGAGGGTGTCCTCGACGGCGCTGCAGGTCTCCTCCAGGGGGCCGGACGGCGCGGTGAGCGCCCCGCACAGCATCGCGAGGCTGTCGTCGAGGTCGCGGCAGCGGGTGCACAGCAAGCCGTCGGTGTAGAGCGCCAGGATGCTGCGCTCGGCCAGCTCGATCTCGGCGGTCTCGAAGGGGAGGCCGCCGAGGCCCAGCGGCGGGCCCGGCGGGATGTTGACCAGGCTCGCCCGTCCCTCCGGGGTGACGACCACGGGGGGCGGATGGCCGGCCCGGGCGAGCGAGCAGCGCCGGGAGACCGGGTCGTAGACGGCGTAGAGGCAGGTCGCGCCGACGACCGGTGGGGCGTTCTCGTGGCTCTCGCGCTGTTCCGAGGCGAGCCGGTCCACGAGGTCGTCGAGGTGCGACAGCACCTCGTCCGGGGTGGGGTCCAGGTGGGCCAGGGTGTGCACGGCGGTGCGCAGCCGGCCCATGGTGGCCGCCGCGTGCAGACCGCGGCCGACGACGTCGCCCACCACCAGGGCGATGCGGAGACCGGAGAGCGGGATGACGTCGAACCAGTCGCCGCCGACCCCGGTGGCGGTGTTGGCGGGCAGGTAGCGGTGGGCCACCTCGGCGGCGGGGTGCCAGGGCACGTCCCCGGGGAGCAGGCTGTGCTGGAGGGTGAGGGCCGCCTGGTGCTGCTGGGTGTAGCGGCGGGCGTTGTCGATGCTCAGGGCCGCGCGGGCGGCGAACTCCTCGGCGAGGGTGAGGTCGTCGGCCTCGAAGGGCTCGCGGCCGCGGGTCCGCCAGAGGCTGATCAGCCCGAGCACGAGCCCGCGGGCGAGCAGCGGCACCACCATCAGGGAGTGCGCGCCGACCGCGCGGGCGGCCCTGGCCCGCACGGGGTCCTCGTCGAGCCAGGCGAGGGCCCGGCCCATGTCCGACTCGAAGACCGGGCGGCCCTCGGCCAGCGACCGCGCCTGCGTCGACCCCGGAGGGATGCGGATGGTGTGCCCCACCGGGTACATGATCTTCTGGGTGTCCGGGAAGACCGACTGGACCGCCGCGCGGCAGACCGTAGGGAACGAGTCCTGGGCGGGCTCGTCACCCTGGGGCACGGCCTCCAGCAGGTCGACGGAGGCGCTGTCGGCCAGCCCGGGCACGGCCACCTCGGCCAGTTCGCGGGCGGTGCGGCCGACGTCCAGCGTGGTGCCGATCCGCGCCCCGGCCTCGCTGAGCAGGGACAGCCTGCGGCGGGCCTGGTAGCGCTCCGTGACGTCCTCGACGGTCTGGGTCACCCCGAGGACGTGCCCGTTGGCGTCCTGCATCCGGAACGCCGAGACGGACACGTACAGTTCGCGCTGCGGGTCGCGGCGCAGCCGGCAGGGCTGCTCGGAGAAGATCGAGGAACGGCCCGTCTCGAGCACCCGCCGCAACTGGTGGTCCACGGCGTCGGCGTCCGGCCCGAAGAGGAAGTCCCCCGTGCGCAGGCCCTGGTGCTTCCCCGCGGGGACCCCGCTGAACTTGGTGATCGCCCGGTTCACCCGCAGGAAGGTGAGGTCGGGGGCGTAGACCGCGAGCCCGATGGGGGAACGGCGGAACAACCCCTCCAGCACCCACCGGTCCGTCTCCCACCGGACGACCTCGGCGGCGGGCGCCGCGACCACGTACCACTCGCGGCGCCGGTCCTCCCGCGCGATGGCGCGGACCCGGCAGCCGACCTCCACCCGCCGTCCGTCCCGGTGCAGCACGGGTACGACCCCGAACCAGCCGCCCGCCCGGACGCAGGCCGCGGTGGCGGTCAGGACCAGCTCCAAGTCGCCGGGGTGGAGCAGGAGTTCGGGAGCCGACCGGCCCAGGACGTCCTGGGCCCGGTGGCCGAGCAGCGTCTCGGCGCGGGTGCTCCACCCCACCACGGACGCATGGTCGTCCAGCACCACCGAGGCCGCGGCGTGCACCGAGAACGGGTCCTCCGGTGACTCGCTGAACGTCTTGGCCGGGTTGTCCATCGCTATCACCGTCGCACGTGCGGGAGAAGCGGGCGAGCTGCGTCACCTGGGGTGGTTCTCCGCCGGGGCCCGGGAGGGACGCCCATGGGGGCGTGGTTCCAGTATCGGCCCGCACGGCCGGTCGCGCGTGGCCCGCAGGGCGCCGGCGCCCGCTCAGTGCGCAGGCTCATGGCCGGTGGCGGGGTGGAGCGGCCGGGCCAGCAGGATCGCCACGTCGTCCTGCGCGCCGTGGGGCAGGAGACGGGCGAGGACGCGGTCGCAGACCCGGGAGAGCGGCTCGCCGGGATCGCGCAGGGCGCGGGCGAGTTGGCGCATGCCCTGGTCGAGGTTGCGGTCGCGGGCCTCGATCAGGCCGTCGGTGTAGAGGACCAGCACACCTCCCGGCGGCAGGAGCACCCGTTCGGTCTGGAAGTCCCGGCGGCCCACGCCGAGGGGTGTTCCGCTCGGGCCGTCCAGGAAGGCGACCTCGTTCCCGGCACCCGCCACCGCCGGCGGCGGGTGCCCGGCGCGGGCGACCAGGCAGCTGCCGTCGGCCGGGTCGTGGACGGCGTAGACGCAGGTCGCCATCTCGTTCTCGCCGACGTCGGCGACGGCCGCGTCCAGGGAGCGGAGCAGCTCGGCCGGGGGGATGTCGTGGCGGGCCAGGGTGCGCACCGTCGTCCGCAGCTGCCCCATGACGGCCGCCGCGTGCACCCCGTGGCCCATGACGTCCCCGATGACCAGGGCGGTCCTGTCGCCGGGCAGCGCGATGACGTCGAACCAGTCGCCGCCCACCTCGTGGTCGCTCGCGGGCAGGTACCGGCCGGCCAGTTCCAGCCCGGGCACCGTGGGCAGCGCGGTGTTGGCGAGGCTGCGCTGCAGGGTGAGGGCGGCGCGGCGCTGGGCGGAGTACATCCGCGCGTTGTCGATGCCGAGCGCCGCGCGGGCGGCGAGTTCGTCGATGAGCAGGTCGTCCTGGTCGTCGAAGGGCTCGCGCCTGCGGGAGCGGGTGACCATCATGATGCCCAGCACCGTGCCGCGGGCCACCAGCGGGACCATGCGGGCGGAGCCGAGGGTGCGCAGGTAGCCGCGCAGCCGCTCGTACTCCGGGCCGGGCACCAGCCGGGGTATGTCGGCCCTGGTGAGCCGCATCGGCCGGCCCTCCACCATGACCTGCTCGTACGCGGACGCCCGGGGGACCTGGTGCGTCATGCCGACGGCCAGGTCCTCGGCGGGCGCCGCCGGATCGGCGAAGGAGACCGCCAGCCGGCGCACCATGCCGTGGGCGGAGGCGGCGGCCTCGTCCGGGTCGAGGACCTCCTCCAGCAGGTGCACGTCGGCGGAGTCCGCCACCCGGGGCACGAGCACCTGCACCACCTCCTCCGCGGTCCGCCGCAGGTCGAGCGTGGTGCCGATGCGGGTGCCGGCCTCGGCGAGCAGGGCGAGCCGCTGCCGTCCGCGGGTGGCCTGGAGCTGGGCCCGCTCCTCGCGGGTGATGTCGATCAGGGTGGCGATCACGCCCAGGCGGCGGCCGCCGCCGCCGAGGAGTGGGGAGAAGGAGCACGACCACACCCGCTCGTTGAGGGGGTCGCCACCCGTGCGTCCGACGCCCCGGAAGTCCACCACCGGCTCGCCGCGGGCGAGCACCTGGCGCATCACGGTCTCCAGCGCCATGGTGTTGAGCCCGGGGACCACCTCGCTCACCCGCCTGCCGATGTGCTGGGCGGCGGGGACCCCGTTCATACGGGCCAGAGCCTCGTTGACCCGTACGTAGCGCAGGTCCGGGCCGAGCATGGCCAGGCCGATGGGGGACTGCGTGAACAGGCCCTCCAGCGCCGCCAGCGAGTCCCGCATGCGCAGCACCGCGGAGGTCTCGGCGGCGATGCCCATCAGCCCGGTGCGCCCCTGCGGGTCGGCGGTGGGGCAGATCCACATCTCCATCGTCACCAGGTGGCCGTCACGGTGGCGTACGGGGAGCGTGCCCACGACCGCCTCGCCCGACAGCACCCTGCGCGTCAGCTCGTCGGCCAGGTCCCAGTTCCTCACGGGGACCAGCAGGGGTGTGGCGCTGCGGCCGAGCACCTCCTGCGCGGTGTGCCCGAAGAGTTCCTGCGCGGCCAGCGACCACTGGGAGATCCGACCCTCGGAGTCGATCCGCCACATCGCGAGGGGCAGCAGGTCACGGAACACCCCTGCCTGCCCCACCGCCGTCTGGGGCTGACCGACATCCTTCGCCGACTGCTGTATGTCCACCGCGACGACCCATCCCCGGGAACGAGGCGTTCTCATCCGGTCGAGCACCGCCGGTCGCCACCTGGTGCAGTAGACCGGCCAATGTCGCTTATTGTCGGGCAAATCTGACAAAACAGCCTAACGGAGAAGCCGGGCACCGCCCCGGGGAGCCGGCTCCCGCAGCGCCGCGCGCACCCGATCTGGGTTAGCGTCGTAACCATGGGGACCGTCCGGCGGATCCTCCGCCTCGTGCCGGTACTCGCCGTGATCCTCGGCGTGCTCTGCCTCGTCGCCGCGACGGGCTCCGGGGCGCGCGCCACGGGCGGGCTCGACGCGGCCGCGGCGGCCCTGCGCGACGGCGGTCCCGTGTACGTCGACCCCCGGGCGCGGGACGTGCTGTCGCCGGGCGACGCGGACACCCTCGCCGGGCGCATCGAGAAGGCCGACCGGCCGGTCTTCGTCGCCGTCCTCCCGGACACCGCGGAGTTCCCCGCCGCCACGCTGCTGAAGGACCTGCGGACCAAGGTCGGCATCACCGGTGTGTACGTCGTGGCCCTCGGCGACCGCTTCGACGCCGGGGCGGACCCCGCCGTGATGCCGCACAACGCCGTCGAGAACCTGGCCGGGGCCGTACGGCGCTCCGACCCCGGCGACCCCGCGGCGATGGTCACCGGCTTCGTGGACGAGGCGCTGCCGCAGGCGCGTGGCCACGCCCCGGCGTCCTGGGGCGACGACTCCGTCGGCGTCGGCGCGGGCAGCGGCGGCGCCGGGCTCCTCGTCGCGCTCGGCGTCCTGGTCGTCGCCGGCGGCGGCGGGGCTGTCCTGCTGTCGCGACGCGCCAAGCGGCGCCGCGAGGCGCAGGACTGGGCCCGGCTGGACGAGCTGCGCCCGGTGGTGGACGAGGACATCACCGCCTTCGGTGAGGAGCTGAGCCGGATCGGCTTCGACCCGGGCGGCGCGACGGCCGACGACGCCATGCGCGAGGACTACACGCGCGCCCTGGACGCCTACGACACCGCGAAGACCGCGATGGACCGGGCGCGTTCCGCGGAGGACGTGCGGCCGGTCAGCAGCGCCCTGGAGGAGGGGCGCTTCGCGCTCGCCACCCTGGAGGCGCGCATCGAGGGCAGGCCGCTGCCCGAGCGCCGCCCGCCGTGCTTCTTCGACCCCCGGCACGGCCCCTCGGTCCAGGACGTGCCCTGGACCCCCGAGAGCGGCGGGGCCGAGCGGACCGTTCCCGTGTGCGCGGCCGACGCCGCCCGGCTCGCGGACGGCCTGGAACCCATGGCCCGCCAGGTCGGCACGCCTCGCGGCCCCCGCCCGTACTGGGAGGCAGGCCCGGCCTACGCCCCCTGGGCCCAGGGCTACTTCGGTGGCGGGATGCTGCCCGGGATCCTCGTCGGGACGCTGCTCGGCAGCTCCCTCGGCGGCCCCGGCCCGTACGCCTACGGCGACTACGGCGGTGCCGCGCCGGGACACGTCCTCAACGCTCGCGGTTTACCCCCACATCATTCGGCGCCGGGTTCGCCGCTCGTCGTTTCCGGGCGCACCCCGCCACACCCCCTCCCGTCGTATGGGCGCATGACGGCCGGTGGGGGGTGAGTAAGGCACTTGCGGCAACCCCGGACCGCTCTCTGAACCCCCACCGGCCGTTAGTCGCCCCCACGGCAGAAGGGGGTGTGGCGGGGTGCCCCCATGAGGGTCCCCCCGGCCGAAGGCTGGGGGCGTGCCCCGGCGCGGCACCGACCCCATACGTACGCAGCGGGGCGGTCACTGACCGCGCCGGGCAATCGGGAGGGCGGCGGGGAAACCCCCAACAGCAACCACAACGCACCCGCACGCGGCGACGCGAACAGCCCGGCGCGGCCTACGCGGACAAGGCGGCGCCGCCGCCTGCCTCGTCGGCCTCGAGGACGCAGGCCGAGGCGAGCTCGTCCAGGGAGATGTCCAGGGCCGCGGCGAGGGCGGCCACGGTGAAGAAGGCGGGGGTCGGGGCGCGGCCGGTCTCGATCTTGCGCAGGGTCTCGGCGGAGACGCCCGCCGCCGCCGCGACCTCGACCATGCTGCGGTCGCCGCGGGCCCGGCGCAGCAGCGTGCCGAAGCGCTCGCCGCGCTGCCGTTCCCAGGGGGTCAAAGGAGTTCGCACCATGCCCGTGATACTAATACCGGTATAAGAATTGGGTGCACCCAGGGAACGGAAAGAGGAGCCACGGACATGGTGGAGATCAAGACGGATGCCGCGCTGGCGGCCATGCGGGAGGCCGGCCGCGTCGTGGCGCACGCGCTCGCCGCCGCCCGTGAGGCGGCGCGCGTCGGCGTGTCGCTGCGGGAACTGGACGAGGCAGCCCGGGCCGTCCTGGACGCGGCGGGCGCGCGGTCGCCGTTCCTCGGCTACCGGCCGTCGTTCGCGCCCACGCCCTTCCCCGCGGTGCTCTGCACCTCCGTCAACGACGCGCTCGTGCACGGCATCCCCACCGACTACCGGCTGCGGGACGGCGACCTGGTGAGCGTCGACTGCGGCGCCGAACTGGACGGCTGGACCGGCGACGCCGCGATCAGCTTCACCGTGGGCACGCCCCGCCCCGCGGACGTCCGGCTCATCGAGGCCACCCGGCGGGCGCTCGACGCCGGGATCGCCGCGGCCACCGTCGGCAACCGCATCGGCGACATCTCGCACGCCATCGGCACCGTCGCCCGCGAGGCCCGGTGCGGCATGCCCGCGGACTTCGGCGGCCACGGCATCGGCCGCCGGATGCACGAGGATCCCCATGTGCCCAACCAGGGTCGCCCCGGCCGTGGTTACCCGCTGCGGCACGGGCTCGCCCTGGCCATCGAGCCGATGCTGATGGCTGGGGGGCGCGGCGGCTACCGCACGGCCTCCGACGGCTGGACGCTGCACACCGAGGACGGCAGCCGGGCCGCCCACTTCGAGCACACCGTCGCCGTCACGGAGGAGGGTCCGCGCATCCTCACCGCGCCGTGACCTGGTCCTCCAGTGCGGAGCGCAGCCAGGTGTGGGAGGCGCCCGGGGTCGGCTGCCCGGGGCCCCGCAGCTCGCCCACGAGCTGCCAGTAGCGGTCGATGCGGGGCTCCACGGCCAGCATGCCGCTCAGCCGGCGGCGGAAGCGGGGGGTGTCCCGCGCGCCGAACGACCGCGCGTGGGCGGTGACGAAGCAGTCGAGCGCCTCGCCCGCGCCCGGCGCGCGTCCGGCCAGGACGTCCGGCGCGGCCAGTTCGTAGGCCTCGTACAGCCCCTCGTACAGGACGGCCGGACGGGGGCCCGCGTCGGGCCGGTGCGCCGCGAGCCGGTGCACGGCGCCGGGCGGGCAGGAGGCCGAGGTGAAGGCGTGCAGCCGGGCGAAGGCCAGCACCTGCGCCGGGCTCGGCTCGTCCGGCGGTTGCGGCACGGCGAGTTCGACGACCCGGGCCAGCACCGGGGCGGGCAGCCGCGCGGGCTGCAGCCAGCGGCGCCAGAAACGGGCCATCGGGTCCGTGCTGGGTGGTACGGGGACGGCTCCGACGAGCTCCAGCCGCTCGGCGCGTTCCTCGGCGGTGCAGTCCCGCAGCAGTCGCAGGGCGGCCTCCCGCCAGCGCAGCGCGGCCAGTTGGGAGCCGAGGGTCCGCAAGTGGCCCGCGACGACGTCCTCCAGGGCGTCCTCCCGCTCCAGGGCCCGCCCCACATCCGGCACCGGCAGGTCCAGGGCGCGCAGGGAGCGGATCAGGCGCAGCCGGGTGAGCGCCTCGGGGGCGTAGCGGCGGTGGCCGCCCGCGCTGCGGCCGGACTCGGGCAGCAGTCCGCGGTCGGAGTAGAAACGGACGGTCTTGACGGAGACGCCGGCCCGCTCGGCGAGCTCCCCGATGCTCAACGTGCTGTCGGCTTCCACCGCTTGAACCTCCCTCAGGGGGAGCTCCTACCGTACCGGCGAGCGCGGACGGCCGGGACGGCCGCTCCGCGGACCACTGCGTGCGGGGAGGCACACATGACCGTGTTCGTACTCGTTCCCGAGGCCCACACGGGCGGCTGGGTGTGGGAGGACGTCGCCGGCCGGCTGCGCGGGGCGGGCGCCGGAGCCCACCCGGTGACCCTCACCGGCATGGCCGGCTCAGGCCGCCCGGCCGGGCCCGGCACCGTACTGGAGACCCATGTCGAGGACGTCCTGCGGGTCGTCGACTCCCTGGACGCGACGGATGTGGTGCTCGTCGGCCACGGCTACGGCATCCACCCGGTCGTCGCCGCCGCCGACCGGCGGCCCGGCCGCATCGCCCGCGTCGTCCACTTGGACGCGGGCATGCCCCGGGACGGCGACCCGCCGCTGGCGCTCCTGCCCGACCAGGAACTGCGCGCCCGGCTCTCGGCCCCGGCCGCCCCGGGCGACGACGAGTGGCGCGTCGCACCGCCCGCGCCCGGGGCATGGGAGCGCTGGGGCAGTACGGCCGGCGTGCCCGCCGCGGCGCTGGCCCGGCTCGCCGCCGACGCCGCACCCCAGCCGGCCGGGACGCTCACCCGGCCGCTGCGCCTGTCAGGGGTGGCCGCCGCCCTGCCGGCGACCGGTGTCCTGTGCACCGGCAACGGTTCGAGCATCGCCATGGTGGAGGGGCTGGTGGCCCTGGGGCACCCTGAATTCCAGGCGCTCACGGACCCCCGCGTCGGCTTCTTCGAACTCGCCACCGGCCACTGGCCGATGCTCTCTGCACCCGGCGAACTCGCCGGCGTCCTGCTGAAGGCCGCCGCCGGTGAGGGCCACCGGATCGCCGCGACGGACGAACCACCGGCGCACCTGCGGCCGTTCCTCCTCGACGTGCCCGAACGGGCCCGTGAGCGCCGCGGACGGACCGACCTGTACCTCCCGGACGGCGGTGGCGGACCCCGCCCGGCCGTGGTCTTCGTGCACGGCGGCCCGGTGCCGACCGGCGCGCGGCCCACTCCGCGCGACTGGCCGGCCTTCGTCGGGTACGGCCGCCTCGCGGCGGCTCTCGGAGCGGTCGGCGCGACGGTCGACCACCGGCTGCACGAACTCGGTGACTTCCCGCGCGCCGCCGGGGACCTCGCCGAGGCGGTGGAGCTCGTCCGCGCCGATCCGCGGGTCGACGCCGGCCGGGTCGCGCTGTGGTTCTTCTCCGCCGGCGGGCTGCTGTCCGCGGACTGGCTGGCGGCGCCCCCGCCGTGGCTGCGCTGCGTCGCCGCCACCTACCCCGTCCTCGCGCCGCTGCCCAACTGGGGCCTGGCCGCCTCCCGTTTCCGGCCGGTGGCCGCGCTGCACGGCGCGAGCACGCCGCCGGTCGTCCTGACCCGGGTGGGACGGGAGCGGCCGGAGATCGCGGTGACCGTCGAGGAGTTCCTCTCCGCGGCCAAGGACGCCGGGGCGGACGTGGAGGTCGTCGACGTCCCCGACGGCGGCCACGGCTTCGAGACGACGGACCACGGCGCGCAGGCGCGCGGCGCCGTGGAGCACGCGATGCGCACCGTCCTCGGGCACCTGCGGGGCTGAGGCTCAGACCCCGGCGGGCAGCCGGGACGGGGGTACGGCCAGCACCGGGCAGGCCGCGTGCGCGACGCAGTAGCGGGCGACCGAACCGCGCAGCGCACGCGGCAGCAGGCCGCGCGACCCCGTGCCGACGACCAGCAGGTCCTCGCTGCGCGCGGCCGCCTTCACCAGCACGTACCCGGCGGGCCCGCGCGCCGTCACGGCGCGGAAGTCCGGCATCCCGGCCAGGGCGCCGGCGCCGAAGGCCTCCTCCAGCGCGACGTTCAGGCGTTGCCGCGCCTCCTGCTCCCAGTCGAAGCGCCGCGGCGGAAGCGGCACCCGGCGGTAGGTGAACTCCTCGGGGGGCGGCTCCCACGCCAGGACCGCCAGCAGTCCCGCGGACCGGGACCGGGCCTCCGCGACCGCCCGGTGCAGCGCGGCCAGACTGCCGGGGGAACCGCTCAGGCCGACGACCACCCGCCGGCCCCCGCCCGCTGTGCCCCCGTACGGCGACTCGATCACGGACTGCCTCATTTCTCGACGTACGACGAACGACCACGCGACCGGCCGCACCGAAGCGACCTGTCAGCCCATCCCGGGCGCATCGATCACCGCTCGTGCCGTGCTGCCGTCGATCCGCTCGCTGAGCCGCCCGAGCACCTCGGACCCCTCGCGGAGCGTGCCGGCGGTACGGGAGCGCCGCGCGCCCGCCTCCAGCCGGTGCCACAGCAGCGGATTCGCCTCCAGGACGCGGGGATCCAGCTCCAGCCACCGGCCGTGGGCGTCCCACAGGACCAGATGCCGTGACACACCGGCGGACTGGCGGACCACGGTCAGCGCGTCGGTCCGCACCCGCCGCTCCCGCAGCGTGCCGCGCACCGCCAGCCACCCGTCGCCCGCGGTCACCCGGGCCGGGTGGAGCAGCGCGAGCACGATCAGGGCCAGGACCAGCCACAGTGCCGCGCGCCGCGGGGTGAGCGTCCCCGCGACCGCGTCGAGCGGCACCGCCAGGCACAGGAAGGCGACCGCGTACCCCGCGCGCGCCGCAGGTCGGCGCGCCAATGGCGGTCACCGACGGTGCCCTGCTGCCCGGGCCGGGGAGCCGTTCGCCGTTCCATGGGGCCGACCGTAGGCAGGGCGGCGGCCGCCAGGCGTGGCCCTGACGGCCCCTTGACGAGCGCCGGTCCGGTCTTTGCGCACCCCTGACGGACGGGGGCTCAGCCGACGTGGACGCGGGGCCTGCGGCTGCGGTCGGGCTCGGCCTCGCGCAGCACCTCGCGGGTGACCGGGGCGACCTCGCCCTGCCCGAAGAGGAAGAAGCGCAGGAAGTTGGCGAAGGGGGTGCCCTCGGTCCACTCGAAGTAGATGTGCGGACGCTGCCCGGTGGTGTCGCGGACGTGCAGCAGGAAGGCCGCCAGCGCGTTGGGGATGGAGGAGCTCTCCAGGGTCAGGACGCGGTAGCGGTCGTGGAGGACCTCGCCGCGGACCACCAGGCCCGCCTCGAACTCGGACGGGTCGGCGACGGTCACCTCGACGAAGACGAAGTCCTCCTCGGCCGGCAGGTCGTTGTCTGACCGGATCTGCTTGATCTTGTCCCGGTACTCGGCGGCGTCCCGCCGGTCGGGCTCGTTGGCGATGAAGCGGATCGTGCGGTGGGAGATGTCCCGTACGAAGCGCTCGGCCATGTCGTCGGTGGTGATGCCGGTGATGCGCAGTTCGAAGGCGCGGGCGAGCCGCGACAGCAGGGAGATCAGCATGATGCCGACGATGAAGCAGGCACCGATCTTGACGCCGTCCGGGCGCTCGAAGACGTTGACGACCGTGGTGTAGAGGAAGACGGCCGAGATCACCCCGAAGGCGATCGTCCAGTTGCGCTGCCCCGCCTTGCGGGCGGCGATGGTCACCGCGATCGCCGCGGAGGAGATGAGCACCAGGACACCGGTCGCGTACGCGCCGCCCTGGGCGTCGACGTTGGCGTCGAAGATCCAGGTGACCAGGAACGCGACCAGGGTGAAGACCAGCACCATCGGCCGCACCGCGCGCGCCCAGTGCGGCGCCATGCCGTAGCGCGGCAGGTAGCGCGGCATGAGGTTGAGGAGGCCGGCCATCGCCGAGGCGCCGGCGAACCACAGGATGCAGATCGTCGACACGTCGTAGACGGTGCCGAAGGCGTTGCCCAGGTACTCGTGCGCAAGGTAGGCCAGCGCGCGGCCGTTGGCCTGGCCGCCGGCCTCGAACTCGTCGGCGGGGATCAGCAGCGTGGTGATGAAGCTGGTGGTGATCAGGAAGCAGCTCATGATCACGGCGGCCGTGGTCAGCAGCTTCTTCGTGTCCCGGATCCGCCCGGCGGGACGCTCCTCGGTGTCGGACGGGTCGCCCTTGACGTGCGGCATCACCGCCACACCGGTCTCGAAGCCGGACAGGCCCAGCGCCAGCTTGGGGAAGACCAGCAGCGCCACCCCGACCATCACCAGGATGTTGCCGTGCTGCGTGGTCAGGGCGTTCGACCAGTCGGTGACCACGTGCCCGGCGGTGGCCACGTGCCACAGGCCGACGACCACGACGACCACGTTGAGCGCCAGGTAGAGGCCCACGAGGGCGACCGCGACGCCGATCGCCTCCAGGAAGCCCTTCATGAAGACCGCGCCGAGCAGCGCGACCAGCAGCAGCGTGATGAGCATCTGCTTCCCGTGCAGCGCCTCGGTCAGGTGCGGGTTCTCCACCAGGTGGGTGGAGGCGTCGGCCGCGGACAAGGTGATGGTGATCAGGAAGTCCGTCGCCGCGAAGCCCAGCAGCGTCAGGACGAAGAGCTTGCCCTTCCAGAACGACAGCAGCCGCTCCAGCATGGCGATCGAGCCCTCGCCGCGGGGGCTCTCCTCGGCCACCCGGCGGTACACGGGCAGGGCGCCGGCCAGCGTGACGATCACCAGCACGATGGTGGCCACCGGCGAGAGCAGGCCCGCCGCCAGCGCCGCGATGCCGGGCTGGTAGCCCAGGGTGGAGAAGTAGTCGACACCCGTCAGGCACATCACCCGCCACCAGCGCTGGCCGTGGTCGTGCCGTTCCGGGACCGCCTGCCCGCCCTGCTGGTGCCGGGCCATGTCCGACAGGCCCTCGAGCATCCACGCGCGCAGCCGACTCGTAGGGACGGGGGAGGTCATCGATGCTCCTGACGTGCTGCCACTGGTTCCCGCCACCACGAGATGGCCTGGTCAGCGTACGCATCGGTCGGCGCCCGATTTCCCGTACCGCCGCTTCGCGCCGTTAAGATTCCGTCAAGAGTGGGGGTTACGTCCCTGATGCGCCCTTTACGCCCGCCGGCCCGGTCAGGACATGGGTACGAGGACGTCATGGTGCGGTCCGCCCAGGACGACCTTGAGCGCTCCGGTGTCGGCCGCCGCCGCGAAGACGTCGTAGGCCTCCGCCGTCTCGTGCAGTTCGAAGGTGTGCGTGACGAACGCGCCGGTGGGCAGCTTCCGCGCCTCCAGCAGGCGCAGCAGGGTGGGCGTGGAGTACGTGTCGACCAGGCCCGTGGTGATGGTGACGTTGCGGTTCCACAGCTGCTCCAGGTGGAGCGTGACCGGTCGGCCGTGCACCCCCGCGTTCGCCACCCGGCCGCCGGGCCGGACCATCCGCGTGCACATCTCGAAGGTCTCCGGAAGCCCCACGGCCTCGATCACCACGTCCGCGCCGAGCCCTCCGGTGAGGTCGTCGACCAGCTGCTCGGGCTGCTCGCCCGCCGTGACCACGGCGTCCGCGCCCAGGTTCTTCGCCGCCTGCAGGCGCGCCGCGGCCAGGTCGACGGCGATCACCGTGTGCGGGGAGCACAGCTGGGCCGTGGCGACGGCGGCCAGGCCGATCGGACCGCAGCCGACCACCACGACCGTGTCCCCGGGCCGGACCCCGCCGTTGAGCACGCCCACCTCGTAGGCGGTGGGGAAGATGTCGGAGAGCAGGACGGCGTCGTGCCCGCCCACGTTGTGCGGCAGCGGGTGCAGGGAGGTGTCGGCGTACGGTACGCGCACATACTCCGCCTGCGTGCCGTCGATCAGGTGCCCGAGCACCCAGCCGCCGCCGTCCTGGCACTGCCCGTAGGCCTGCTCACGGCAGAACCGGCAGCGTCCGCACCCGGAGACGCAACTGACCAGCACCCGGTCGCCGGGCTGGAGGGCGTCCACCTCCGCGCCGGTCTCGACGACCTCGCCCACGGCCTCGTGGCCGAGCACCGTACCGGGAGCGACGTCCGGCACGTTGCCCTTGAGGATGTGCAGGTCGGTGCCGCAGATCGCTGCGGTGTCGACGCGGACGATGGCGTCCCTCGCGTCCTGGAGGACCGGGTCGGCCACCTCCTGCCAGGCGGCCCGTCCCGGACCCTGGAAGACCCATGCCTTCATGGCGTTCCGCTCCTTCGGGCTGAGGTGTGTCCCCCCTACCAGCGTGGGCGCGGCGGGCGGCCCTCGCATCCGGCGCCGGGACCGCCCGTCACACCCGGTTCGGCGTCAGATCGAAGCGCACGTCGACGACGCCCTCGACGGACCGCACCAGGCGGTCCGCCACCGGCACCAGGGAGCGGTCCCCGAGCAGCCCGCTCAGGGTGACGACCCCTTCTTCGACGTCGACCTCGAGGGACCGCCACGCGCCGGGGAACAGCCGTGCGACCACGTTCTCCCGGACGTCGCGGGCGATGTCCTCGTCGGACCGCAGGAAGACCTTCAGCAGGTCGCCCCGGCTGACCACGCCCTTGAGCATGCCCCGGGCGTCGACGACCGGCAGCCGCTTGACCTGGTGCCGCGCCATGGCGCGGGCCGCCTGCGCGAGCGAGGCGTCGCCGCGCACGGTGACCGCGGGCGCGGTCATCAACTGCTCGGCGGTGAGCGCGGCCGCCCTGCCCGACGCGCCGGCCCCGCCCACCGGGGGCGGCCCGTCCACGCGGTGCTCCTCCTTGCGCAGCAGGTCGGCCTCGGAGACGACGCCCACCACGTGAGTCCCGTCCTCCACCACCGGTACCGCGCTGACGTGCCACTGCTCCAGGGCCCGCACGATCTCCTTGAACGACGCGCGGCGGGTGACCGCGACGACCCTGCACGTCATCACGTCGCCCACCGTCATCGGCTGCCGGACCGCGTTCATGGCGGCCTCCTGAACCCGGGACGCGTCCCCTGGTTCCAGTCTCGGCCGGTGCGGCGGCGTGCGCACGGTCCGGCCGGGACCCGCTCACCCCGCGAGGGTGAGCGGCACCGTGTCGAGGACGACCCGGCGGCCGTCCTCGGCGGACAGCACGTACGCCGTGAGGGTGCCCGGCCCACCGGCCGCGCGGTAGGGCACGGTCACGTCGAAGGTGCCCCGGGTGCCGCTGCCCGAGGTGGCCGCCACCCGTACGTCGGCGACCGTGCGGCCGGCCCCGTCGGAGATCCGCAGCCGGAACTCCGCCTCGAAGGTGTCGGCCGTGCCGTGGACGCGCAGCGGGGCGGTGACGGTGTCGCCGAGGAGCGGTGACTCCACGAGGACGGCGGGGGAGAGCTCCTCGAAGTCGGTGCGGCCGACGGGCGGGCCGGTGGCGACCGTGCCGAGTCCGGCCGGCGGCCCGCCGTCCACGCGCAAGCGCACCTTCTCGACGCCGGGGAACGCCGTCGCGGTGAACACCACCTGGGCGAGCCCGGCTTCCACGGGTGTGCCGGGGACGGCGTCGTCGTAGCGGCCCGAGAGGTCGACGGTGGCGACGCGGTCCCGTACGGCCAGCGATCGCAGCGCCGTCCCTGACGGGATCGCCGTCGCCCGGCCGTGACCGCGCTCGAAGCCGTTCGGGCCGGCGAGCAGGGCCCGCAGGGCCGCGGCGGCGGTCGCCGGGCCGGTCACCGTGCGCGGCGCAGCCGACAGTTTGCCCTCGTGCAGGAAGTAGACGGCCGCGTGGACCCGGCGGGGTGTGGTGGATGCCGACGCCGATGCCGACGCGGTCGGGTCCGGCGACCCGCCGCCCGGCGTGGCCGGCGCAGTGCCGGGTTCGCCGGATGCGGCGGTCCGGGAGGGAGCCCCGGAGGCCTCCCGGCCGGAGCCGCCGCAGGCGGACAGCAGGGCGAGGAGCACGAGCGCGGCCGCGAGCGCCCGCGCGGGGCGTGCGGCGGCGGGCCGGGCACCGTCCATGTGGATCCTCCCCTCCGGCATGCGCACAGAGTGCCCGCTCCCGCCCGCGTACGCCATCACCCGGGAGGGTCAGCTACCGGGTACGACCCCTGCGGGGCGGCGGAACAGGGCCGCCCAGAGGAAGTCCTCACCGAAGCACGCGGAATCCGCCGGCTCACCGCGCATGCGGCGCAGCTCGACCTCCGCCAGTCCGGAGAAGATCCGGCGCAGCGCCTCCGGGCTGTAGGCCAGGCCGCCGTGCAGCCGGGAATCGCGGTAGAAGTCCGCGTCGTCGAGCTCGGACCCCATGGCGCCGGCGGCGAAGCACGTCAGCGCCAGATGCCCGCCGGGCGCCAGGACCCCGTCCAGCAGCGCGAGGTAGCTGATGCGCCGGTGCGGCGGCAGATGGTGGAAGCAACCCGAGTCGTGGACCAGGTCGTACGGGCCGCGCAGAACCGTCCCGGCCAGGGCGAAGGCGTCACCGCGGTGGAACCGCAGGGCCGCACCGGCCTCGCGGGCCCGCTCCTGCGCCCAGGCGATCGCGGCGGGGGAGAGGTCGACCGCGTCCACCGTGAACCCCCGTGCGGCCAGGTACCGCGCGTTGCGTCCCGGACCGCACCCGAGGTCGAGGACCCGGCCGCCCGGCGCGATCAGGCCCCGGTCGAGCCACTCCACGAGGTTCTCGTCCGGCTTGTCCACGAAGAACGGCACCGGCCGGGACCGGTCCGCGTAGAACGCGTCCCACCAGTCGGCCGCCCCTTCCGTCCAGCGGTCGGCCCCCGCCGCGAACAGGTCGTCCAGGAGCCTCAGCACGTCGTCGACGTCGCGGATACCACGGTCCATCAGATCCCCTTTCCCGATGGGGAGACGCTAGGGTCCGCAGCCTCGAAAGCCCAGCTCAGCGCGGGTGCCCCAACCGCCCGTACGCCCGCCTCCCC
>NZ_JARAVO010000088.1:0-34951 GCF_033792805.1 Streptomyces sp. PA03-1a | reverse complement strand
GCTGAGGGCCTCGCCGCACGCAGCCCGTCGGCGGGCGGGCAGGGGAGGGGCGGAGGGCGGGCTACCTCGTTGACCACCGCGTACAGCCCGCGGCCGTCGGGCAGGGCCGACGCCCCGGCCCTGCCCGACGGCCGCGGGCTGTACGCGGTGGTCAACGAGGTCTCCGGCCCTCCGCCGCTGCTCGGCCCGCCGGCCGAGCGGCTGCGCGGCGCGCTGCCCGAGGCCGTGGTCGAGGAGTGCTCCGAGGACGACGACCTCGCCGAGATGCTGGAGAAGGCCGCCCAGCAGGCCGCGGAGGCCGGCGGCGCGCTCGGCATCCACGGCGGGGACGGCAGCGTCAGCCTCGCCGCGTCGGTCGCGCTGCGGCACGGTGTGCCGTTGCTCGTCTCCCCCGGCGGCACGTACAACCACTTCGCGCTCGACCTGTCGATCGAGAGCATCGAGGACGCCGCACGGGCGGCCCGGGAGGGCACCGCGATCGCCGTCGACGTCGCGCGGGTCTCCCCGACCGGCGACGCCGCGGGCGAGGAGGACGGGTCCGCGTGGTCCACGGTCTTCCTCAACACCTTCAGCATCGGCGTCTACCCCGACCTGGTCCGCTACCGCGAACGCTGGTCGCGGCGCGTGGGCAGCTGGCCCGCGGGGGTGCTGGCCGCGCTGCACGTGCTGCGCACCTCCGCCCCGATCGACCTGGAGATCAACGGACGTCGGCACTCGGTGTGGATGCTCTTCGCCGGCAACGGCGCCTACCGCAGCATCGGCCCGGCGCCGCTGCGCCGCCGTGCCCTGTCCGACGGGCAGCTCGACGTCCGCATCGTCCCCGGCAGCCCCTACGCCCGCACCCGTCTGCTCGCGGCCGCCCTCACCGGCTCCACCACGGCCCTGCTGCGGCGGCTGCGGATCGGCGGCGTGGACCCCGGCGTCCGCCTGGCCTTCGACGGCGAGGTGGCGCCCGCACCGCGCGACCTGGTCATCGACAAGGCCAACGAGGCCCTGACCGTCTACCGGCCGCTCTGACCCGGGCAGCACGACGCGGGCCGCGCTCCCCGGGGGCGCGGCCCGCGTGGCACGCGCGGGTGGGCGGACGGCCGTCGGTCAGCCCGACAGGCCTGCCAGCGCACGGACGCCCTCGCCCTTGATGGTGAGGGTGTCCGGCGATCCCGCGTCTATCGCGAGCGTGAGCTCGTCGGACGGCCAGCCGCTGCTCAGCGCCGCGAGGGGCAGGATGCGGTACCCCCGCGCGTTCGGCAGGGCGTGTGCCAGGCGCACCTCCGAGGTGAAGACCGGGACCAGCTTCGTCCCGTCCTCCTGCTCGAAGACCGGCAGGCTGATCGTCTCCTGCTCCGCCCCGTCCCCCGCGGACTCCTCCGGCGCCCCCGGCACCGGCAGCAGGATGTCGCTGGCGGCCAGGGTGCTGAGCGCGGCCGCGTTGTCACCGCCGGTGGCGATCTCGTGCAGGGCACGCTGTGCCGGGGGCTGCGCACCGTTCGGAGTGGTGAAATCGGTCATGGCCGTTCCCTTTCCGTTGCTTGCGTACGGGGTGGCTCGGGGGCTGCGCGTACCCAGCGGGGGAACGGTCATGCGTGCTCCGCGGGTGTCACTCGTACTCGGTGCCGCCCTTGCGGGTGAGGTAGGCGTCGCTGACCGCCTTGAGGACGGCGCGTCCGCCGAGCTCGGGGCTGTGCCGGTCGGGGGCCGCCCGGACCACGACGCCCTCGCGCAGGTGCAGGGCGCGGCCGGAGACGGTCTCGGCGCCCCGCGCGAGCTCCAGGACGACGTCGAGGTCGTACGGGCCCTGGTGGAGCGTGGGCACCAGCGGCACGCTCCCGGCCGGGAGGACCTCGGCGGGGTCGAGCCAGCGGACCGCCCCGTCGATCTCGGCGGCGACGTCGAAGGCCGCGTAGCCGGGCGTGCCGCGGCCCGCGTCGGCGCCGTAGCCGAGGTCCTGGACACCGGCGCCGTAGACCTCGCCGAAGATCGCCACGCGGGTGGCGCCGAGCCGGCCGGCGAGGGCCGCGGCGACGTCGGGCAGGCCGTGTCCGCGGACGGCGCGCCAGTAGAGGTTGCCGTCGGCCTCCTTCAGGGCGAGGCGCTGGGCGCCCAGCCCTTTGGAGGTGACCAGCACACGTCCCGAGTCGGCGAGGTAGGTCAGGCAGCAGGCCGTTCCGTGGAGCTTCTCGGTGATCGCGACCGGCTCGCCCTCGCCGAACACCTCGGGGTGGCGCTTGACGTTCTCGATGTCGATCCACGGCAGCAGGTCCGGCGCGGACTCCACGTCGCCGCTCATCGACACCGGGACAGGCGGCACCCACTTGGTGATGCCGAGCAGCTCCGCGAAGTCGGTGGCGTCGCCGGCGGCCCGCGCCAGGTCCGTGCCCTCGAGCGCGGCCGGGCGGCAGACGATGCCCTGGGACAGCTCGCCGCGCAGCCGCACCGCCTTGACGCGGTCGGCCGCGGGGCCGGCGAGCCGTCCGGTCAGGCCGAGCTCGTCGATGAGCGCGGAAGGCAGCACGGACTGCTCGGGGATGTACAGCGCGAAGTCACCGGTCCGGTAGGCGCCCTTGGCCACGACCGCCCGGTAGAGGCCGACCTGGGCGAGTTCCAGGGCGTCCGCGTTCGGGTGGTCGTGGACGGTGAGCCGTTCGGCCGTGACGCGCAGCGTCGACATCGGGTTCCCCCTCGTGGTGGTGCGTGGATCGGACCACTGTGCGGGGTGCCGCGCGTCGCGGGCGAACGGTTTTTCAGGGTGCCGGTGCCATCCGGAAGTCGTACGCCCGGGGCAGCGGTTCGTCGGTGAGGGCCTGCCATGTGGTGTGCAGCGACTCCTCCCCCTCCCTGAGGTCGTCGACGGTGAAGCCCTCGTCGAAGACGGCCCGAGCGGCCGCGACGTCGCCCGCGGCGAGCAGGACTTGGGCGTGCAGCAGCCGGAAGCGCCCGCGGGCGCGGAGGGCGCCGGGCAGGGCTTCCAGCACGGCGGCGGCGTCGCCGGGGCGGCGGGCGGCCAGAAGGGCCGGTACGGCCTCGCGGGCCAGGGCGCCCGCGGCGGTGGCCCAGGCGTCGCCCCCGGGGACGGCCCGGAAGGCGTCGAGGTGGCGCTGGGCGGCGCGCTCCGGATTGCCGTCGGTCTGGTCGGCGACGGCCAGGCAGTGCAGCGGCAGGCACGAACCCGACCCCGCGGCGGCCCGTTCCCAGCTGAGCACGGCCTGGGCGCGGTCACCTGCGTGCCACTGGGCGAGGCCCAAGTGGTAGTCCAGGGCCCAGCCGTTGCCCTCGTAGGTGGCCGCGGTCTCCAGCAGTTCCCGCCACTCCGGGGAGACGAGCGCGGGGCCGGGGACGGAGTCCTCGCCGAGCCGCGGGAAGACCCCGGCGAGCAGGAGTTCCAGCCAGGGTTTCTGCCGCTCGCCCATGGTGTCGGCGGCGAAGGGCGTGCCGGGCAGGTCGAAGCGGCCGCGGGTGACCTCCAGCGCACCCCAGCCGGAGCCGGTGGCGAGGACGTCCTTGGGCTCGGTGTCCGCGGCGGGCAGCCACGCCTCGTGGGCGGCGCGCAGGTGTTCGCGCGGCAGGACCGCCTCCAGCCGTTCCGCCACGGCGCGGGAACCGGCGCCGGGAGCGGTCTCCAGCGGGCCGTAGGCCTCCAGCCAGCTCACGGCGGCACCCGGGGCCAGGGGGAGGTGTTCCAGCTGGGTGGGGGCGAGTCCGGCCTGGATCTCCAGGTAGCCCGGGGCGTCGCCCTCGTCCCCGGCGAGCCAGCGTTGCCAGCGGCGTCCGCCGGGACCCCGGCCCCAGACGAAGAGCTTGCGGCCGCCGAGGGCGTCGGTGGAGGTCTGCACGAGGCCGCGGCCGTCGGCGTCGAGGGCGGCGATCCAGGGGCGGGTGCCGTCGGGCAGGTCGTAGAACCAGTCCGCGGGGTGCTCGGAGGCGGTGGGCGCCTCGGGGGCGGGCACCCGCTGGAGGGTGCGGGAGGCGCCGAAGTGCCAGGCGTGGGTGGCGGGTGCGACGACGCGGGTGCCAGGTGTCTGGGGTACGGCGGTGTTGGACCACCAGTAGAGGGGAACGGTCCGGTGGTGAGGATTGCGGACGCGTACCCCCGCGTAGAGGAAGTCGGAGCCCTCGGGGAGCCACAGGTCGATCTGGAACGGCAGGTCGCGCAGCCGCTCCCACTCCCAGAGGCGGAGCATCTCGCCGCCGTCGGGGGTGGGGACGCGGGCGGCGTGGAGCGGGGCGCAGCTGAGCGTGGTGTGCCCGGTGGCGCCGGGGTTCCATTCGACGCCGCCGGAGAACCAGGCGCCGGCGAGGCCGAAGTCGGCGTACTGCAGGACGGGGTCCGCGTGCAGCAGTTCACGGCCCGTGGGCTTGTGGTGCAGCGCGTACAGGCGGCCGCCGAGGCCGGGCAGGACGGTGGCGCGCAGCCGGTCGTTCTCCAGGACGACCGCGTCCAGCGCGGTGGGCACGCGTTCGCGGGTGTAGCCGTCGAGACGCGGTACGGGGAGCAGGGTGCGCAGTTGCCCGTAGGCGATGCGCCGGGCCATGCCGGGCGGGAGCGCGGCGCTCTCGGCGGGGTCGAGGACGTGCGGGTCCCCGGACGCGCGGAGCGCGGGCAGGGGGTTCTCCGGGCCGAGCGGGCTGGCCGGGAGGGTGAGGGTGGTGCGTCGCACGGTGGTGGCCAAGAGGTCCCTCTCTCTGTCACCGGTGGTCGGGTGAGGACATGGAACCCCCTTTCGGCCTGCGCCGTCAGGGGTTTGGACCTCACGGAACGGGCCGCGTGCGGACTTCAATATATGGTGAACGTCATTTTGGCCTTCTTTTGCCGTCGGACAGGTCCGGGAGGGTTTGCCGATCATGCTGTCCACGCTGTGGAGCCCGCCGAACGGCACGCCCTCGCGCGCGCCCCGCGTTCCGCGTCCCGCCCCGGTCGAACGCGCGCACAGTCCGCGGCTGGCGGCGCTCGCCGCCCGCCCCGAGCGCGAGGCCGAGTTCTGGCGGGCCGTGGAGGCCGAGGGGACACCACTGGTGGAGCGCCTGGACGGCGACCCCGGGCACGCCGCGGTCACCTTCCTGTGGCGCGGCACGGCCGCAACGCGCGCCGTACTGGCCCTGCCCAACCAGGTGCTCGACCCTGACGACCTGGCCGGCAACCTGATGTCGCGCGTGCCGGGCACGGACGTGTGGCACTGGACGATAAGGATGCGGGCCGACTGGCGCGCCACGTACGCGCTCTGCGTGGACGAGGGCGACGGCGCGGGCGTGGCCCCGTCGGGGCCCAAGGGCCAGGCGTACCTGCGCGGACTGCGGCGGAACCCGCGGCGCGACCCGCTCAACCGGGCGGATTTCCCCACCCGCTGGGGCACCGAGCCGCTGTCGGTGGTCGCCCTCCCCGCGGCACCGGCGCCGCTCGGCGCGGGGCGGAACCGGCCCGGGACGCCGGTGGGCGAGGTGTCCGTCCACACCATGCGCAGCGCGCACCTGCGCAACTGGCGCCGTGTGTGGGCCTACGCCCCGTCCGGCTACGAGGACCTCGCCGGGCTGCCGGTGGTGGTGCTGCTCGACGGGGACGTGTGGCAGCAGCACCTCGACGTCTCGGCGCTGCTCGACGGGCTCGTGGCGGCCGGCGCCCTGCCCCCGCTCGTCGCGCTGATGCCGGACGCGCTGGACAGCGACACCCGGCGCCGCGAACTCACCTGCGACGACCGCTTCGTGGCCTTCCTGACCCGTGAACTGCTGCCCTGGGCCGCGCGTCGGTGGCCGGTCAGCGGCGACCCGGCACGCACGGTCGTCGCCGGCCAGGGCCTCGGCGGACTGGCCGCCGCGTACGCCGCGTTGCGCCGGCCCGAGCGGTTCGGGAACGTGCTCGCCCAGTCCGGCGCCTTCTGGTGGCCGGCCGGGCGGCGCGCGGGAGCCCTGCCCGAAGAGTGGCTGACCGGGCGCGTGGCGTCGCTGGCGCGAAGACCGGTGCGGTTCCACCTGTCGGCGGGCCTGCAGGAATGGGGCCTGACGGCCGTGGTCCGGCGGCTGCGGGACACCCTGCTGGCCCAGGGCTACGAGGTGGCGCACCACGAGTACAACGGCGGCCACGACTACCTGTGCTGGCGCGAGGAACTCGCCCACGGCCTCGCCTCCTTGCTGCGCGGCCCCTTCCCGGGCACCCTCCCCGGCCCCCGCGTATCGGCCCCGGCCGACACGGAGCCGGTCTGACGCGGTGGCGCGGCACGCTCGCGCCGGGGGCGGTGGCGACCCGGCGCGGCACGGGCCCGGGAAGTGCCCCATGGCCAGGCCTCTTTGCCGCGCGGCCCGTCCCCCGCACCCGCGTATCCGCCCAGGCCGACACGGAGCCGGCCTCACACGGCATCGCGGCACGCTCGCGCCGCGGGCGGTGACGACCCGGCGCGGCCACTACGGGGACGCGTACCGGCCCGGGACGGCGAGGGACGTGCCCCACGACCGGGCCTCTTTGCCGCGCGGCCCCTCCCCCGCACCCGCGTATCCGCCCAGGCCGACACGGAGCCGGCCTCACACGGCATCGCGGCACGCTCGCGCCGGGGGCGGTGACGACCCGGCGCGGCACGGGCCCGGGAAGTGCCCCATGGCCAGGCCTCTTTGCCGCGCTGCCCCTCCCCCGCACCCGCGTATCCGCCCAGGCCGACACGGAGCCGGCCTCACGCGGCGGCGCGGCACGCCCGTGCCGCGGGCGGTGACGACCCGGCGCGGCCACTACGGGGACGCGTGCTGACCCGGGACGGCACCCCTGGCCCCGGCCGTCGGCCGCGGCTGCGCGCCGCCCGGCGCACGTGACGGCCGCGCGGGCGCGGGGGCCCGCAACGACCACGGCATGAGCCTGGCCGCCCACCCGGCGTGGCGCAGGCGCCACCGGAGAGCGCGGCGGATGCCTGCGCACTGCCGAACCGGCACGACGACGCCCTGTCCGCTCGCGGCGTCACCGGAGCCGTCGACGACCCGAACCCCTTCGCCACCGCGGCACGGTGGACAAGGCCGTCCGCGCCGCGGCCGGGGCATCCACGCCCGAACCGGCGGGCGACGGCGCGCACACGCGTCGTCAACCCGCCGACCGGGAGGGCGCATCGCGCGGCGCGGTCGATGACGACCACCGCGGGACGCCCCCGTGACCACGCGGTATGCGCGGCAGTCCCCGCGCCGGGCCGCCGCGAACCGCCGTGGACACCCCCCGGAAGGGCGGCCAACGCAATGGCCGCGCTCGAAATGCGCTTGCCGGGCAGGGGCGGGGCGTCCAGACTGCCCGGGTGCTGATTCGACGTGAGACCCCCGAAGACGTCCCGGCCGTACAGGCACTCACCGCGGAGGCGTTCGCCTCCGCCGAGCATCCCGTCCCCGTCGAGGTCACGCTGCTGGCCGAGTTGCGGAAGTGCGACGCCTGGCTGCCGGAGCTGTCACTGGTCGCCGTGGACGCCGACGGCGAGAGCGTCGTCGGCCATGTCGTCTGCACGCGGGCGCACGCCGGCGGCACGCCCGTGCTCGGTCTGGGCCCGTTGAGCGTCGCGCCGGAGTACCAGCGCAAGGGCGTCGGCCTGGCGCTGGTGCACACCGTGCTGGGCGCGGCGGACGGCCTCGGGGAACCGCTCGTGGCGCTGCTGGGCAGCCCGGACTACTACGGCCGGTACGGCTTCCGGGCGAGCACGGACTACCGGATCACGCCGCCCGAACCGGCCTGGGGGCCGTACTTCCAGGTGCGCCCGCTGTCCGCTTACACCCCTTCGGTCAGCGGGGCGTTCCGCTACGCGGAGCCCTTCGACCGGGTCTGAGGGAACCGCGGCAGCCACGCGGGCACGGCCCGGCGGTACGCCTCGTACGCCTCGCCGTGGGCCGCGCGCAGCGTCGGCTCCTCGTACCAGCGGACGAACGCGGCGACCGTCAGCCACACCGCGGCGGCGTAGAGGAACAGGACCGGCCGCAGGAGCAGCAGTCCCTGCCCGGCGACGAGCGCCACGACGGCCAGATACATGGGGTTACGGACCCGGGCGTACGCGCCGCCGGTGACGAGGCGTTCGGTGGGGGCGACGGGCGCGGGCGTGCCGCGCCCCTCGCGTACGAAGCGGGCGAAGCCGTGCAGGAGCACTGCCGCCCCGGCGAGGGCGAGCAGACCGCCGGCCACCCGTACCGGCCAGGGGCCGTCGCCGGAGGCGTACCGGGTGAGCCACCAGGGCACGAGTCCCGCCACGACGCCGGGCGCCGCGAGGAGGAATACCGCGCTGCCGAGCGCGGCCGTGGACCGTCTCATGTCTTCATGGTGCCCGCGGGCGGCCGTCCCGGACCCGTCTTGGCGGCGCGGATGTGCCCGTAGACGTGGGCGCGCAGTTCGGCGAAGCGAGGGTCGGAGCGGGTGATGATCTGGTCGCGGTCGTGGGGGAGGTCGACGGGCAGGTCCTCCTGGACGACGGTGGGCGCGGCGGAGAGGACGACGACACGGCGGGCGAGGTAGACGGCCTCGTCGATGTCGTGGGTGACGAGCATCGTGGTGATGCCGAGACGGTGCCAGAGCCCGAGGAGGAGGTCCTCGAGGTCGGCGCGGGTCTGGGCGTCCACGGCGGCGAAGGGCTCGTCCATGAGCAGGACCTGGGGCTCGTAGGCGACGGCGCGGGCGATGGCGACGCGTTGCTGCATGCCTCCGGACAACTGCCAGGGGTGGGCGGCGCCCGCGTCCGCCAGGCCGACGGCGGCAAGCGCCTGCTGGACGAGGGCGGTGCGGCGCGGGCGGGGCACGCGCTTCTCGCGGAGCGGGAGTTCGACGTTCTGGCTGACCGTCAGCCAGGGGAAGAGGCTGCGGCCGTACTCCTGGAAGACCACCGCCATGCCGGGCGGCGGTCCGTCGACGACGCGCCCGGCGAGCCGGACCTGGCCCGCGGTGGGCGTCAGGAGTCCGGCGACGCATTTGAGCAGGGTGGTCTTGCCGCAGCCGGACGGGCCCACGACGCAGACGAGTTCGCCGCGGTCGACGGTGAGGTCGATGCCGCGCAGCGCCTCGACGACGCGGCCGCGGCCCTCGTACACCTTGCGCAGTCCGGTGATCTCAAGCATGTGTCTCCCGTTGGTGCCAGTGCAGGACCCGGCGCTCGAGGGCGCGGAAGGCGAGCGAGAGCAGGAAGCCGACCAGGCCGAGCAGCACGATGCCGCTCCACATCTCGGGGATCTGGAACTGCCGCTGGAACAGCACGACCGAGTGGCCGATGCCCGAGGTGCTGGCGAACATCTCCGCGATGACCATGAGGATGATGGCCAGCGACAGCGCCTGCCGCAGTCCCGCCATGATCTGCGGGCTCGCGGCGGGCAGGACGAGGCGCCGCAGCCGGGCGGGGCCGCGCAGGCCGTAGACGCGGGCGGTGTCGGCGAGCACCTCGTCCACGGCGCGGACGCCCTCGATGGTGTTGAGCAGGACGGGCCAGATCGCGCCGGAGACGATGACGAGGACCTTCATGGTGGTGTCGAGCCCGGCGACGAGCATGATCAGCGGCACGAGCACGGGTGGCGGGATCGCCCGGAAGAACTCCAGCGCGGGTTCGGTGGCGGCGCGCAGCCGGGCCGAGAGGCCGACGGCGGTGCCGAGGGCGACGCCGAGCAGCGCGGCGAGCGCGTACCCGGCGAGGAGCCTGGCGAGGCTGGGCAGGACGTCGTCGGTCAGGCGCGCGGTGAGCCACACGTCGCCGAAGACGGCGGCGATGCGCTGCGGCGGGGGGACGTAGAAGCTGGGCTGCCACATGCTCCACGCCCACCAGCCGAGGACGAGGAGGACGGGCAGTCCCAGCACCCGCAGGGCCGCGAGCAGGAGGCGCGCGAGGCGGCTCATGCGGCGGCCTCCCCGCGCACGGAGGGGTGCCAGGCCAGCAGCCACCGCTCCAGGCGGCGTACGGCGAGGTTGACGACGACACCGATGATCCCGGCGAGGGTGATCAGGGCGTACACGGTGGCGACGGCGCCGCCGGACTGGGCGAGCTGGATGCGCAGTCCGAGTCCGGGGCTGCCGATGACCAGTTCGGCGGTGACGGCGAGGATGAAGGCGACGGAGGCGGCGAGCCGGAGTCCGGTCGTGACGTAAGGGAGCGCGGTGGGCCAGACGAGGCGGCGCAGCGTCGTCCAGTGCCCGAGGCGGTAGGAGCGGGCGGTCTCGCGGGCGACCGGGTCGACGTCGGCGACGCCGTACAGCACTTGGATGAGCACCTGCCAGAAGGCGGCGTAGACGACCAGCAGGAGACTGGAGCCGAGGTCGGCGCCGAAGAGGAGGGTGGCGAGCGGGATGAGCGCCACGGAGGGGATGGGGCGGAGGAACTCGACGGTGGAGGCGGTGGCGGCACGGGCGCCGGGAACGGCGTCGATGAGGGTGCCGAGCGCGACGGCGAGGACGAAGGCGATGGCCAGGCCCAGGGCCCAGGCGCTCATGGTGTCGCCGAGCGCCGACCAGAGCTGACGGGTGGTCAATTCGTGGCCGAGGGTGCGCAGGATCTCGCTCGCCGGGGGCAGGAAGTCCCGCGAGACCCAGCCGAGCCGCGGGACGGCCTCGGCGGTGCCGAACAGCACCGCGAGGCCGGCCGCTCCGTACGCGGCGTCGCGTCCCCTCATGGCAGGAGGGCCGGGAGGTCGGCGTCCTTGGTGAGCGTGCCGTCCTGGCGGGCGTCGTCGGCGACGGTCTGGACGGACTCCCGGTTGATCTCGGTCGGCCACTTGGGGAGCTTGATCTTGGCGATGGCCTCGGCGGGGATCGAGGTGTAGGACTTCAGGGTCTCGCGCACCGCGTCGGGGTGGGCGTCGGCGTAGGCGAGGGCCTCGTTCATGGCGGCGGTGAAGTCCTTCACCAGCTCCGGGTCCTTCTGGACGGTCTGCTGGGTGGTGAAGTACATGGCCACGGTGAGGTCCGGCGCGGCATCGGCGTAGGGCCACGCGACGGCGCGGGCCCCCTGGCCCGTGGCCTGGGTGACGAAGGGCTCGACCTCCCAGACCGCGTCGACCCGGCCCTTGGACAGGGCGGCCGGCATGTCGGGGAAGGGCATCTCGACGAACTCCACCTTGGAGGCGTCGCCGCCGTCCTTGCGCACGGCGGCGCGCACGGTCGTGTCGCCGATGTTCTTCAGCTGGTTGACCGCGACGGTCCTGCCCGCGAGGTCCTTCGCGGACTTCACCGGGCTGCCGGCCGGGACGAGGACGGCGCTGTAGTCGGTGTCCCGCTCACCGGTGGAGGCGACGCCGTTGGCGACGACCTTGAGCGGCAGGCCCTGCTGCTGTGCCGTGAGCAGGGAGGTGGTGTTGGCGAAGCCGAAGGCGAACTGGCCGCCCATCACGCCGGTGATGCTGGCGGCGCCGCCCTGCACCGAGGTGATCTTCGCGTCGATGCCGTGCTTCTTGAAGAAGCCCTGGCTCTGGGCGAGGTACACCGGTGCGGTGTCGACGATGGCGATGGCGCCGACCGTGACGCTCCGTGTGCCTCCGCCGGAGCCGGAGGGACCGCCCTTGCCGGCGGAGTCGCCGGAGTCGCCGCAAGCGGTGAGTCCGGCGGCGAGGAGCGCTGCCGCCGACAGGAGCAGGGGAAAGGTGCGACGCATGGGCACTCCCTGATCTGATCAGTTCCGTTCGCACAGTGAACTGTCGTTCATTGGGTGGTGCGCCAAGTGACGGTAGGGGCGCCGCGCGGCCGCGTCAACGGATCGCACAACGGCTCCTCGATGACAGTCGTGTCGCGGACGGGAGAGCAGGGGCACAGGGGGCACGAGGGGCGGAATTACATGGAGAAAATAATGAATTGGAGGCATTTGCCCCTGGTGGTCCGCTTTAGCCCTGAGTATAGTGGAAGTGGCCTACGGGGCGAGCGAGGGAGTCCGGTAGCACCGGAGCCGGAGCGGAAGCAGCGGCTTCCACCGCAACCGGGTACAACGGCCGGGCTGAGAGGCTCGAAGGTCTGGGAAGAGGTTTTGAGACCGGAGAGCGACCCCTAGCACCTGATCCGGACCATGCCGGCGAAGGGAGTCCCACCTCGTAGGTCGTGGAACTGTAGCCGACGAGCCCGCGCGGTGAGCGCGGGCTCACTTGTGCCCGCCGAATCGTGTCGCGCGCGGTCCCGCCGGTCACTTGGCCGCCCCACCCGTTCGCTGGGATGATCGCCTGACGCGGACGAGGCCGACGGGGTGGGGGACATGGACGACCGGATGCTGGTGGGCGCGGTCAACGCACTGACCGCGCGATGGGCCCGGGAGACCCTGGGCGCCGGCCCGGCCGGGGCGACGGTCCTCTCCGCAGCGGGAGTGTGGCCGCTGCTGGCCCTTCTCGCCGCGGGTGCCGCGGGCCCCGCCCGCACCGAACTGGAACAGGCCGTCGGCACGGACGCCACGACGGCGGCCGCCGCCTCGGGACGGCTGCTCGCGCGGCTGGACGCGATGGACGGCGTCGACACCGCCGTGGGCCTGTGGACCCGCGCCTCCCTGCCGCTCGCGCCCGGCTGGCTCTCGCTGCTCCCGGCCGGCGCCCACGGGCACTTCAGCGGCGACACCGAGACCGACCGCAAGACCCTGGACACCTGGGCGGCGGAGCGCACCCACGGCATGGTCCCCAGGATGCCGGTCGCCGTCGACCGGCACACCCTCCTGCTGCTCGCGAACGCCCTGGCCCTGCGCACCGACTGGGCCGAGCCCTTCCAGGACCACCACACGGGGACGCTCTTCCGCAGCTCGCCGCACCTGGACATGGCCGGGGTCGCGACCACCCCCTTCGGCCCGCTGACCATGGCCAAGGTGAACGGCACCAACGGGATCGAGGTCCACCTCCTGCTCGGCCCCGACCACGTCGCCCCCGGCGAGGTGATCGCCGCCGGCGTGGCCGCCCTCGGCGGGACGTACCCGGTGCTGCCCGGCAACCTGCTGCCGTACGGGCGTCCCGGGCCGGGGGTCGTGGTCGAGGACGTCACGAGCTTCGAACCGGCGCCGGCGCTCGACCTGACCACGGTGCCGTTCACCGTCGGCGCCGAGCACGACCTCCTCGACCGCGCCGCGCTGTTCGGGCTCGCCACGGCCCGGGACAGCGGCGCGGGGCACTTCCCCGGCATCAGCGCGCAGCCCCTTGCCGTCGGCGCGGCGAAGCAGGCGGCCACGGCGACCTTCAGCGCGAAGGGCTTCCGCGCCGCCGCGGTCACGGCCGTCTCCCTGATCGCCGGCAGCGCTCCCGGGCGGGCCCAGCAGGCCAGGCGCGTACGCGTCGGGTTCCTGCGCCCGTTCGGCTTCCTCGCCGTCCACCGGCTCTTCCCGGCGGTCCTCGTGGCGGGGTGGGTGACGCCCTGACCTCAGCGGGCGGCGGTCACAGGGCGCTCCCCGCCCGCCAGTCCGCCCAGCTCGCGTTCCAGGCGCCGTAGCCGTTGTTGACCTGGACGGTGTCGGTGGAGTGGACGACGGTCACCGGGTCGCCCGGTGACACGTGCTCGTAGAACCACTTGGCGTCGGCCGTGCTCAGCCCTATGCAACCGTGACTGCCGTTGACGCGGCCGAACTTGCCCTCGTTCCAGGGCGCGGCGTGCGCGAAGGTGCCCGACGTGGTGAGCCGGACGTCCCACTTCACGTCCTTCAGGTTGTACGCCTCGGGACCGAAGATGCGCACGGTGCGGGAGTTCATGGTGATGCTGGGCGTCTTCTCCAGGACGACCATGGTGCCGTTCCACGTCTCGAAACCGGACTTGCCGGTGGAGACGGGGAGGGTGCGCAGGACCGCTCCGTCGCGTCGCAGGGTGAGGGTCTTGCGGGCGGTGTCGACCGTGGTCACGACCGAATGCCCTATCCGGAAGCGGACGACCCGGTTCTGCGTGCCGTAGAGGCCGCCGCCCGCGTCGACGCCGTCGAGGTCCATGCGGAGCGTGACCTCGGTGCCGGGCTTCCAGTAGGTGCGCGGGCGGTAGTCGACGCGGTCGCGGCCGCTCCAGTCCTTCATCCAGCTCCAGGCCCCGTCCACGGCCGGGCTCGCGGTGACGCCGAGCTTGCGCTCGACGGCCGCGCGGTCGCGTATGGGCTTGTTGAACACGATCGACACGGGCATGGCGACGCCGACCGTGGTGCCCTTGTCCGGGTGGTACTCCCCCACGAAGGTGCGCTCGGGCTCGGCGGTGGTGAAGGTGGTGTGCTCCGTCAGCCGCTTGCCGTCGGAGGTGGTTGCACGGACGAGCACGTCGTACGTCACACCGGGGGCCAGCCGGCCTGCCGAGGTCCAGCTCTCCTTGGAGGACGCGAGCGTGCCGCGCAACGCCCCTGGGCCGGCGGCGGTGACGCGTACGGAGTCGATCCGCGCGGCGGTGGCCCGCACGGTGACCTTGCGGTCGACGGGCACGGCACGCCCGCCGGAGGCGGGGGCGACGGCGATCGCCGGCCGTGGCTCCGCGGCGTGGGGCCCACTGCCGGAGCCGCTGCACGCCGACAGCGACGCGGCGACGGCCAGGGCGAGCGTCCCGGCTCGTACGCGCAGGGTCGTCCTCCGGTTCCGGGTCCGGTCGTTGGTCATGTGACGGCTCTCCTCCCCTGTCGAGTCGTACCTCTGCTCCTGCCCGGACTCGGGGCGGTCCACCGCATTCCGGCGACCGGAACTGCGCGGCCCGGACGGCTCCGTCGCGTCACCGTTCCGTACCAGGCGTGTACGCACGGAACCCGGGCGCGGCACGGCCTCGTGTTCCGCGGCGAACGCCGGTCGTGGGCCGGGGTGGCACAACGGGACAGCCGTACAGCCGAACAGCGGAACAGCGGAACGACCAGGGGGACGTCATGGAGGGCAGGAACACGAGGCGGGCCACGATCGCGGTGGCCCTGGCGGCAACGGCGGCGGTGCTGCTGACGGGGTGCCGGGGAGATGACGACGTCGCGGGCGGCGCGCCCTCGCCGACCGCTCCGCCGACCGCTGCGTCGGCCGCCGCGCCGTCACGGACCGCGGGTGGCACCCTCCCGGTCTCCAGCACGTCCCCGGAGCCCGGGGGCACCGGATCCTCCGCCTCCTCGTCAGGTTCCACGGCGGGCCCCGCGGACCGCTGCGGCGCGGAGGACCTGGAGGCGACCGCGGCGCACCAGGCCGCCGTACGTCCCCAGGGCACGGGCACCGGGGCGGCGGTGGCCGGCTTCACCAACACCTCCGGCGCGCCCTGCGTCGTCGAGGGCTTCCCGACGGTGGCCGGGGCGGCCAACGGCTCCCCGGAGATGAACGTGCCGCTGACGGTGCGGCACACCGGTGCGGCCGCGCCCGTCAGGCTGGCGCCGGGCGGCCGCGCGTGGGTGAAGCTGACGTTCCACCAGGTACAGGGCGAGGGCGACGGCTCCTGCGTCTCGGGGGAGGCGCCGGTGCAGTACCCGACGATGGTGCTGGGCCTGCCCGGCGGGGCGGGCAGGCACCAGGTCGCCCTGGACGACGGGGTGTTCGCCGAGTGCGACGGTGTCGTCGCCGTCACCGCGCTGTCGGCGGACCAGCCGTCCTGAGGGCGTAGGCCCCCAGGTCAGCCGGCCGGTGCGGGCGCCTCCACCGTGAGGGTGCCCGCGTCGGCGTCCAGCACCGCGGGGACGCCGAGCGGCACGGTCAGGCTGGTCTCGCAGTGGCCGAAGCCCAGTTCCTCAACAACCGGGACGCCGAGTCCGCCCAGCCGGTCCAGCAGCACCGCCCGCACCTCCTCGTAGGGGCCGCAGTCCCGCCAGGAGCCGAGGGCGATGCCCGCCACGCCGTCCAGCCAGCCGGCACGCAGCAACTGGGTCAGCATCCGGTCGATCCGGTAGGGCTCCTCGCCGATGTCCTCCAGCAGGAGGATGCCGCCGGGCACCCCGGGCCGCCCGTCCGGCGTGCCGAGGCCGGAGGCGAGCAGGGCCAGGCAGCCGCCGACGGTGACACCGCGTGCCGTGCCGGGGACGAGGGGGCGGGCGGTCGGTGCGCCGAGCACCCGCGTCCGCTCGGGCGCGAAGAGGGTGTCCTTCAGCTGTGCGCGCGTGGGCTCGTCCTTGAGGAAGCCCTCCGCCGCGGTCATCGTGCCGTGCAGGGTGGCCAGGCCCAGCCGGACCGCGAAGGCCTCGTGCAGCGCGGTGATGTCGCTGAAGCCGAGGAGGGTCTTGGGCCCGGCCGCCCGCAGCGCCTCCCAGTCCAGGAGGTCGGTCATGCGCTGGGCGCCGTAGCCGCCGCGCGCGCAGAGCACGGCGGCCACCGGCGGGTCGCACCACGCCTCCTGGAAGTCGCGGGCGCGCGCCGCGTCCTGTCCGGCCAGGTAGTCGAACGTGGGGTGCCGGTCCAGGACGTGCGGCGCCACCACCGGGTCGAGGTCCCAGCCGCGGAGGATGTCGAGCCCCGCGTCGAGCCGCTCCCGGGGGACGGGTCCGCTGGGGGCGACGACGCAGACCCGGTCCCCGGGGACCAGGCGACGGGGGCGGGTGAGCGGGACGAGCGGTGTCACTTGGTGAGCTCCAGAGGGGGTACTGAGGGCGGGGTGAAGCCGAAGACCTGGCCGTAGAGGGCGAGTTCGGACTCGAGGCAGGTGATCATCGTGTCCTCGCGGCGGAAGCCGTGCCCCTCGCCCTCGAAGGTGAGGTAGGCGTGGGGGACACCGCGTCCCGTGATCCGCTCCAGGAACCGCTCGCACTGCACGGGCCGGCAAATCACGTCCTCCAGCCCCTGCAGCAGCAGGAACGGCACGGTGAGACGGTCGGCCCGGGTGACCGGCGAACGGTCGCGGTAGCGCTCGGGGACGTCGGCGTAGGGGCCGATGAGCGAGTCGAGGTAGCGGGACTCGAAGTCATGGGTCTCACCGCCCTCGGCCCAGCCGGTGAGGTCGAGGAGGGGGTACTTGATCACGCCGCAGGCGTAGACGTCGGTGCCGGTGAGGGAGGCCGCGCTCGTCCAGCCGCCGGCGCTGCCGCCGCGGATCGCGAGCCGCTGCCCGTCCGCGGTGCCCTCCTCCGCCAGCGCCCTCGCGACGGCGGCGCAGTCCTCGACGTCTACGACGCCCCACTGCTCGCGCAGCCGCTCGCGGTAGGCGCGCCCGTAGCCGGTGGAGCCGCCGTGGTTGACCTCGACGACACCGATCCCCCGTGAGGTGAAGTAGGCGATCTCCAGGTCGAGCACGAGCGGGGCCCGGCTGGTGGGGCCGCCGTGCACCCAGACGACGTAGGGCGGCAGCTCTCCCTCGGGCGCGGCGAAGTAGGGGTTCGCCGGCGGGTAGAGCTGGGCGTGGATCTCCCGTCCGCCGGGCCCGGTGAAGGTGCGTTCCACGGGCTCGGGCAGGAACTCCGTTGGCACCGTGTCGTGGTGGGCGGCACCGATGACGCGGGTACGGCCGGTGCAGGTGTCGAGTTCGAGGACCTCGAACGAGCTGCGGGCCGACGCTGCCACGGCGACCACCCGGGTGCCCTCGGTGGACAGCGCGGCGGTCCACTCGGTCCACGGCCCCGGCGCGTCGACCAGCTCGCCGGTCGCCGGGTCGAGTATCCCCAGTCGCTGTGCCCCCTTGCCGTGCAGCACCGCCAGCGTCCCCGCGGCGAGCGGGGCGAACCAGCGGGCGCCCATCTGCCAGCCGGGCCCGGCGAACTCCTCCTGCGCCGGCCGCAGGTTGACCGCGTCACCGGTGGCCGGGTCGACACGGTGCAGGTTCCACCAGCCGTCGCGGTCGGTGGCGGCGATCAGGGTCCCGTCCGGTGTCCACTCCGCCTGGGCCACCGACTCGGTGGGGCCGCCGAGGATCGTCCGGGCGGCGCCGAAGGTGCCGTCCGCGCCGACGGCGGCGTACTTGAGCTCCGTGCCGTCCCACGGCATCCGGGGGTGGTCCCAGGCGGTCCACACGGCCTGCCGGCCGTCCGGGGAGAGCCGGGGCGAGGTCACGAAGTGGTGTGCGTCGTCGGAGAGTTCACGCACGGCGGAGCGGTCCTCGGCGGCCGAGCCGTCGAGCGGAACGGCGGCGAGGACCCGTCGTACGTCGCTCGGGCCCGCCCCGGTGAACTCCTCCAGTACGCACCACACCTCACCGCGGTCCGGATGGATCTGCGGATCGGCCCAGCGCAGCCCGTCACCGACGGGGGAGAGCGGGGTCAGCGGCCGCGGCACGGCGCCCGGCGCGTCGGGCTCGTACGCGTAGAGCCGCTGGTCCGGAAAGTGGGAGAAGACGATCAGCGGTCCTCCCCCGGGCCGTGCCGTACCCGTCCAGGCCCGGCCGCCGTACTCGATGACGCGGGTGCGGACGTTCCACGGCGCGGGCAGCGGGCCGTCGACCCTGCCGTCCGCGCGGCGGCGGACGAGGGCGCGGCGGCCGCCCTCCGCCGGCCGTGGTTCGGTCCACCACACCTCGTCACCGACGAACCCGGGGAACTCGGGGCGCCCGTCGTGTGAGGCGGCGGTGCGGGCGTCGACCGGCGACTCCCAGGCACCGTAGGGGGCGATGATCGGGGCACGCGTCATCGGGCAGCTCCGTCGGTCGTGTCCTGCCGGCCCAGCATGAACCGGTCGAGTACGCGGACGCCGAAGTGCAGCCCCTCCACCGGGACCCGCTCGTCGACGCCGTGGTACATCCCCGCGTAGTCGTAGCCCTCGGGGAGCTTCAGCGGGGAGAAGCCGTACCCCGTGATGCCGAGCCGCGAGAACTGCTTCGCGTCAGTGCCGCCGCCCATCACGTAGGGCACGACGTGGGCATCCGGGTCGAAGTGGATCAGCGCCTCCCGCATCGCGGCGTAGACCGGCGCGTCCAGGGGGGCCTCCAGCGGGATCTCGCGGTGGTGGAACTCCCACTCGACGTCCGGGCCGGTGAGCTCGTCCATGGTGGTCGTGAACTCCTCGTCGCCGCCGGGCAGGACCCGGCCGTCGACGTAGGCGACGGCGCTGCCCGGGATGACGTTGACCTTGTAGCCGGCTTCGAGCACGGTCGGGTTGGCGCTGTTGCGGATCACCGGTTCCACCAGGGCGGCGGCGGTGCCCAGCTTGGTGAGCAGGGTGTCCACGTCGTCGAAGTCGGGCTCGACCTCGTGCAGCGCGGCCAGTTCGGTCAGCGCCGCCCGCACCGTGGGGACGATCCGCACCGGCCAGCGGTGCTCGCCGATGCGGGAGACGGCGGCGGCGAGCCGGGTCACCGCATTGGTCGGGTTGACCTTGGAGCCGTGCCCCGCCCTGCCGTGCGCCGTGAGCTTCAGCCACGCGGTGCCGCGTTCCCCGGCCGCCACGGGGTACAGCCGCAGCCCGGGTCCGGCGTGGAAGGTGAAGCCGCCGGACTCGCTGATGCCCTCGGTGCAGTCGCGGAACAGTTCGGCGTGCTGCTCGACGAGGTAGGTCGCCCCGTAGGTGGCGCTGTCCTCCTCGTCGGCCGTCAGCGCGAGCACGATGTCCCGCTCGGGGCGCAGGCCCCGGCGGGCCCAGGAGCGGACGGTGGCGAGCACCATCGCCACCGTGCCCTTCATGTCGACCGCGCCGCGGCCCCAGACCACTCCGTCCCGTACCTCGCCGGAGAAGGGGTGCACGCTCCAGTCCTCCGACCGGGCGGGCACGACGTCCAGGTGGCCGTGGACCAGCAGCGCGCCCTGCCCGTTCCCGGCGCGTGGGGCACCCTCGATCCGCGCCACGACGTTGGCCCGGCCCGGTGCGGACTCCAGGATGCGGGCCTCGATCCCGGCCTCGTCGAGCAGCCGCGCGGCGTGCTCCGCCGCGGGACGCTCGTTGCCGTCACCGCCGCCGTGGTTGGTGGTGTCGATCCGGATCAGCTCCGAGGTGAAGCGGACCGCCTCGTCCAGTGCCAGGGTGTCAGCCATACTGCTCCTCCACAGCTGCCGAGACGAGGGTGGTCACGGCCTTGTAGCAGCGGATCCCCTCGTACATGGTCGGTGACGTGTACGTGACGCGGCGCTCGCCCGTGCGCTCCACACCGGGCACGATCGCGGCGGCCCCCGCCAGGTGCGCCGCGTCGAACTCGACCTCGATCGTGAACGGCCCGCCCCGCGCCGGCTCGTGGCGCACGGCGAGCGAGGTCGCGTCCTTCGCGGCGGAGCGGATGTCCGCCGCCGTACGGGCCGGCGGCCGGCACACGGCCGCGTACCGCGACACGTAGTCCTTGACGGCGACCGTCCGCGCCGCCGGCGCGTAGTCGCGGGCGTCGAGGCCGGTCCGGTCGTCCCCCGTGACCAGCACGACGGGCACTCCGTACTCGGCGGCCACCAGCGCGTTCAACCGGCCCTCGCTCGCCGGTGGACCGCCGTTGACCCACACGCCGGTGATCGAGTTGGGGAGGTAGGTGTGGGCGAGCACCCCTTCCGTCCCCGCACCCGTGTGGAAGCCGACGAAGGCGATGCCGTCCACGTCGCCGTGCTGCACGCCCTCGACCATGGACAGGTCCTTGTGCCGCCCGGTGACCATCCGGGTCCGCTCGTCCAGCTGCTCCAGCAGCAGGTTCCGCATGGACCAGTGGGCCTCGTTGACCAGGACCTCGTCGGCGCCGCCGTCGAAGAAGCCGGCGATCGCGGCGTTCACGTCCGAGGTGAACAGATGCCGGAACCGCTGCCAGCCCTCCGTGCCGGGCAGGACGTCACCGGGCCAGGTCACCCCGGTGGCGCCCTCCATGTCCGCGCTGATCAGGATCTTCATGGCATGGAACGTTACGCAAAGTCACCGCGGCACACCAGGCCCCCGCCCCGCCTGTGGAAAACTTCAGTGGCCCAGACCGGTGGCGTCAGCCGGCACCCCCTGCCACCAGCCAGTTCGTCGGTACCTCGAGCCGCGTGCCGTCCGCCCGCCGCTCCGTCGTCACGAGCGCGACCTCACCGCGTGCGAGCACCTCCATCCCCGCCGCGCGGAAGAGCTCCGGGACGGTCTCATCGGGCAACGCGGCCGGCGCGATCCCGTGCGAGAAGACCGCCGCGAGCTTGGCGGGCGGCCCGCCCGGCCCCTGCGCGAACCTGGCCAGCACGTCCTTCGCCGACGCCGCGAGTTCGTCCGCGAACGCCCGGCCGCGCCCGCCGGTCAGCACGGCGATGCCCTCGACCAGCGGTGCGCGCTCCTCGGGCAGGCACTGGTGGAGCACTCCGCGCATGTACACGTTCGCCTCGCCCAGCTCCTCGCTCAGCCGCCGGACCGCCTCGGGGTCGGCCGCGTCGAGCTGCCGGTACTCGGCGACACTGCCCGGGTCCTGGTGCCGCGCGTGGCCGATCGCGGCCGCCGCGAGGTCCACCCCGACGGCCCGTCCGTAGTGCTTGGCCAGGAAGCGGGTCTGGGTGCCGTTGCCGCAGCCGAGGTCGACGACCGGCAGCGACGGGTCGAAGTGCGCCTCGAAGAAGGGGAGGTGGGCCGCCGCGGTGACCTCCGCCTCCGCGTCCCAGAACACCGCCCCCGGCTCTCCGGGGGCGTCGCGCCAGAAGCCCTCCCACGCCTGCAGGTTCGTGCCGGTGACGTCCATGCGATCTCTCCCCAGGTCCACGTGTCCGTCGCCGCGGACCGTGCCCGGCCGCGCGGCCGAAGCCCCGTCAGCGTCCGTGCTACCGGCGGCCGTCGGTGAGGGCAAGCGTCCGGGCGAAGTCGTGACCTCGCGTTCGCTACGTTCGAGGCCCGGCCGGGGCCCCGCCGCGTCCGCCGGTCCGCCGCCACGGCAGCGCCTGCTCGAACCAGACCGTCTTGCCCTGCGCCGTACGGCTCGCGCCCCACTCCCGCGCCAGCCGGCTCACGATCCGCAGTCCCCGCCCCGACTCGTCCTCGGGCCCGGCGCCGAGCAGGACGGGTACGGCGTGGTCGTCGTCCGAGACCTCGCACAGCAGCGCGTCCGTACGCACCAGGCGCAGCTCGACGTGCCGGGAGTGCGCGTGCCGGACGGCGTTGGTGACCACCTCGCCGACCATCAGCTCGGCCGCCTCCGCCGCCTCCTCCAGCCCCCAGCCCTCCAGGGCGCCCCGGGTCAGGATCCTGGCCCTGCCCACTTCGCGGGGGTCGAGGGCGAGCTGCCAGGTGACGACGTCCTCTCGGGCGATGCCGTTGAGCCGGGCCATCAGCAGGGCGACGTCGTCCTTGCGGCCACCCGGCGGGTTGAGGGCGCGGATGATCGTGTCGCAGGCGTCGTCCATCGAGGCCGCGGGATGCGCGGCGCTCTCGCAGAGCGCGGCGAGCCCGGCCCCGATGTCCTGGCCCCGTACCTCTACCAGCCCGTCCGTGCACAGCACGAGCCGGTCGCGGGGGCCGACGGCGACCTTGACCGTCTCGAAGGGCACCCCTCCGATGCCGATCGGGGCACCCGTCGGGACGTCGAGCAGCACGCTGCGGCCGTCCTCGGCGCTCACCAGCACGGGCGGGATGTGGCCCGCGTTGGCGATGAGCAGCTCGGACCGGATCGGGTCGTACACGGCGTACAGGCAGGTCGCGAGGTAGTGCTCGCCGAGGCGCTGCGCCAGGTCGTCGAGGTTGCGCAGCAGTTGCGCCGGTGGCATGTCCAGCGCGGCCATGGTCTGCACTGCGGTGCGCAACTGGCCCATCATCGCGGCGGCGTTGAGCCCGTGCCCCATGACGTCGCCCACGACGAGGGCGAGCCGGGAGCCGGGCAGCTTGATGGTGTCGAACCAGTCGCCGCCGACCCGGCCCAGCCGGGTGCCGGGCAGGTAGCGGGTCGCCACGTCGCACCCCGGCATGCGCGGGGTGATCTGCGGCAGCATGCTGTCCTGCAGCGTGTCGGCGACGCTCTCCTGGTACGTGTACATGCGGGCGTTGTCCAGGACGAGCCCGGCGCGGGCGGCCAGTTCGGCGCCCGTCACGCGGTCCATGTCGTTGAACGGCGGGCGCTCGCCGTGCCGCAACAGGATCATGAAACCGAGGACGACGTTGCGCGCCTTCAGCGGCACGACCAGCATCGACCGCCCGGTGATCAGCGGCCGGATGTCGCGCTTCTCGAACTGCGAGGCGATCGCCTCGCCCATGGGTTCGGTGATCCTGGGCACCAGCACCGGCTGACCGCTCGTCATGCACTGGAAGAACGGTGTGTGCTCGGGGAAAGGCATGGACTCGCCGACCGGTACGACGTCGTCCCAGCGGCCGGGCTCGTCGGTGTGCTCCAGGGCGACCCGGTACCACATGGTGGTGACGTCGGGCGGGCCGTCGGGGAAGCCCTCGCCCGCCAGCACCTGTTCGCGCAGGTAGGTGCCCGCGACGTCGGTGAAGCGCGGTACGACGGCGGCGCTGACCTCCCGGATCGTGCGGGTCAGGTCCAGGGAGCTGCCGATGCGCCCGCTGACCTCGTTGAGGAACTCCAGGCGCTCGCGGACGGCGGCGTACTCCAGGTCGGGTTCGAGCTCCTCGGACCCGATGGCGCGCGGTTCGGTGGCGGACTCACGGACGGCACGCCGCCTGCGGGCCCTGAGCTCGTCCCGTCGGGGCACGCCCCAGTCGGGGGTGACGGGCACCCGGTCGTGCCGGCTGATCTCCAGGACGGGGTAGCCGAGTTCCAGCACCTGGGAGACGATGCGCCCGCTCTCGTCGACGCTCATGCTGGGCAGGATCTCGGGGAGCCGCTTGGCGAGCCCGTCCGCGCCGGGGAACTCGGTGTGCAGGGCGAAGCCGGGCGCGACCCGCTCGGACTCCCGGGGAGGGGAGTCGTCCTCGCCGTGCACCAGGGCGGCGTCGGCGGCCAGCACGAGCAGGCGCTCGGGACCCGGGCCGACCAGCGGGTAGGCCCACCACAGGACGTCGCCGGGGAGGCCGAGGGGGTCGGGGTCGGGTCCCTGGTTGAGCCGCGCGAGGCCGGCGGTCGGGTAGGAGGTCACGCCGCTGAGCGTGGCGTCGAGGTCGGCCCCGGGCGGCACCTCGGGTCCGTCCGGGCCGGGCTCCTCGCCGAGCGCGCCGGAGACCGGCAGCAGGTCGACGGCAGGGCGGCCGACGGCCTCCTCCCGGGTGGGCCCGAAGAGCTTGCGGGCGCCCGTGCTCCAGTGCGAGACGAGCCCGTCGCCGTCGACCACGACCACGGCGAGCGGGACGCGTCCGGAGAGTCCGGTCCGCTGCTCCGGCAGCGCGGCGCGGCTCCCCTCCCCCGGCGGAGTGCGACGTTGCATGACGCGAGCGGCTCCTTCCCCTGCGGCGCCCGGATCCCGACAGAGGCGCGGAGGTGGTCGGCCCCCGGCGCAAGATCTGCGGCTCCGCAACCACGGTACGACCGACACCGGGTGCCGCGGAGGGCATTGGACGAATCCGGTGTGCGCCCGCGGGGGGCCGTGGATGCGCCGGGGCATGCGCGGGCGCACGCCCCGGCACTGAGGGGCCGTCAGGGGCAGGTCAGTCCTCGTGGCCCAGGTGCACGTCGCGCTCGGTGCGCTCACCGCCGCTGAGCCGCAGCACGGTGGCCACCGGCGGGTACCCCGAGGCCACGACGGTGTACTCGCCCGCGGCCAGGTCGACGAAGCGGAAGACGCCGTCAGGGCCGGTCGTCACGGTGTCCAGGACGTTGCCCGCCGCGTCCAGCAGGGTGACCCGCGCGTCCTCGACGGGGCTGCCGCCCGGGCCGCGCACGGTGCCGCGCAGCATCGCGCCGCCCGCGAGTTCGACGTCCTGCCGGGTCTCCCGGGCCGCGTGCACCGACACGGGGAGCGCCGCGGGCCGGTAGGCGGGGGCGTTGGCGGCGAGCGTGTACTCCCCCGCGACGAGGTCGCTCAGGACGTAGTCGCCCTCCCTGCCGGTACGGGTGGTGGCCACCACGTCGCCGCGGGAGTCGGTGAGGGTGACGGTGGCCTCCCGTACGGCCGTGCCGTCGGCGGTGCGCACCGTGCCGGCGAGCCGCCCGGCGCCGCCGAGCACCACGTCGAGCTCGACGGGGCGTTCCCCGACGGTGACGCTGACGGCCTGCGGCTGGTGTCCCCCGGCGGCGGCGATCAGGACGTAACTGCCGCTGCCCGGGGTGCTCAACGCGTAACGTCCGTCCTCACCAGTCGCGCCACGCCCGATCTGTCGGCCGGTCACATCGATGAGGGTGAGGGCCGCCCGGCCTACGGTGCTGCCGTCGGCGTGCTGGACGGTGCCGCACACCGGGACGCCGACGCCGACGGTGTCGGCCTTGCGGGCGGTGGGGACGTGCTGGGTCACCAGGGGTTTCTCCTTGAGCAGGAAGGCGAGCAGGAAGCCGAGGGCGAGAACCGGCACCAGGTAGAGGAAGATGCGCGGCATGGCCTCGGCGTACGCCCGCACATAGGCCTCGCGCAGCGGTGCCGGCATCGCGTGCACCATTTGCGGCGTGATCGACTGGGGGTCCGGCAGGTCGACGCCGCGCGGCAGCCGGTCGGCGAGCCCGTCGGCGAGCCGGTTGGCGAACAGGGTGCCGAAGACGGCCGCCCCCACCGAGCCGCCGATCTGCCGGAAGTAGTTGTTGGCGCTGGTGGCGGCGCCGAGGTCGGCGGGCCGCACGGAGTTCTGCACGGCGAGGATCAGCACCGGCAGGACGAGGCCGATGCCCAGCCCCAGCACGCCCATGTAGACGCTGTACTCCACGCGCGGGGTGTCGGTCTCCAGCAGCGACAGCAGCCACATGCCGGCCACCGAGAGCGCCCCGCCGGCCAGCGGGAACACCCTGTAGCGCCCGGTACGGCTGATCAACTGGCCGGAGACCACGGAGGCCAGGACGACGCCGAGCATCATGGGCAGCATCAGCAGCCCGGACTCGGTGGCGCTGACGCCGTTCACCATCTGCAGGAACGTGGGCAGGTAGCTGGCGGCGCCGAAGAGGCCGACGCCGACGACGGCCCCGATAAGGGCCGAGACGGTGAAGATGCCGTCGCGGAAGAGCCGCAGCGGGATGATGGGTTCGACGGCGAACCGTTCCACCACGACGAACAGCACGGCGCAGCCGAGCGATGCCGCGCCCAGCCCGATGATCACGTCCGAGCGCCAGGCGTACGTCGTCCCGCCCCAACTGGTCAGCAGCACCAGGCAGGTGGAGCCGGCTGCCAGCAACAGTGCGCCCAGCACGTCCAGCCGGGGGCGCACGGCCGGCCGCGGCAGCTTCAGGACGACGGCGATGACGGCCAGGGTCAGCAGCCCGAAGGGCACGTTGATGTAGAAGCACCAGCGCCATGAGGCGTGGTCGGTGAAGAAACCGCCGAGCAGCGGCCCCGCAACGGAGGCCAGGCCGAAGGATGCGCCGATCAGGCCCATGTACCGGCCGCGTTCCCGGGGCGGGACGATGTCCGCGATGATCGCCTGGACGCCGATCATCAGCCCCCCGCCGCCGACACCCTGGACGGTGCGGAAGGCGATCAGCTCGTTCATGGAGCGCGACCAGCCGGCGAGCGCCGAGCCGATGACGAAGACGACGATGGCGAACTGGAAGACGCTCTTGCGCCCGAAGAGGTCGCCGAGCTTGCCGTAGATCGGCAGCCCGACGGTGGAGGCGAGCAGGTAAGCGGTGACGGCCCAGGACATCTTGTCCAGGCCGTGCAGCTCGCCGACGATCTTGGGGAGCGCGGTCGCCACGATCATCTGGTCGAGCGCGGCCAGCAGCAGGGTCAGCATGAGCCCGAGGAAGACCAGACGCACCCTGCGCGGGCTCAGTCCGCCGACGGGCGCCCCCTGCTCCTGCGGCACGGCTGCGGGTCGGTCCTCGGGGCCCGTGCCGGCGCCGGTCACGTCCGTGAGGGTGCCGGTCTCCTCGGACAGGGTCGTCCCGGTGGTGCCGCCCATCTGCGTATCGCTCCCCTCGTCGCGCCTGCCCTGCGACAACGATCTGGGGCGCCGGGGATGCGCCGGAGCGCGGCAGATCCACCCTTTCAAGTGACGTGCCCACCGGCGTGCGCCCACCGGGCGCCGGCCCGGCGCATGAGGCGCGTACCCGTGCGGCGCGTCAAGGGAGGTGACCGGGCGTCACCCGGCTCCGGCCGCCTCCCTTGTGCCGCCTGCTACTTCTCGGTCTCCGCGGCGAGGCGCGCGAGCACCGCGTCGTGGATGCGGTTCAGGCCCTTGGGGGCGAAGGTGCGCTCGAAGAAGCCGCCGATGCCGCCGGCGCCGGTCCACGTGCTGGTGACGACCGCCTTGGCGCGGCCCTCGCCTGCCGGGGTGACCGTCCAGGTGGTGACCATGGTGGAGTTGCGGTCGCTCTCGACCAGCTGTCCCGGGGTCGGCTCGGTCACCGCGAGGAGGCAGTCCCGCACGCGCTTCTCGGTCGCCTGCAGCTTCCAGTGCACCAGGGTGCCCGCGCCGCTGCCGCCCTCGCGCACCTCGTACTCGCTGTACTGCTCGGGAAGCAGTCGCTGCCGGGTGCCCGCGTAGTCGGCGAGCGCCGCGAAGACGCTCTCCGGGCTCGCCGCGATCTCGCGCTGAGTGGTGGCCTCGACCTGTGCCATGCGCCGTCCTCCGTCGATCCGTGTACCGTCGCCGACAAGCCAATCACCACGGCCGCGTGCCCGCGAAATCGGGCCGCCCTCCCGGAGGGGCACCTCCGTACGACGGCCCACGGGGTCCGGCCGCCGCCCGGCGGGAAATCACGTGCCCCGCCGGCCGTGGCGCGTTATCGTCGGCTCCATGAACGTCACCGGCCACAGCATCACCGCGACCGCGCGAGCGACCAGCTCGCCGGTTGCCGCCGCCTGACGTACCCCCTTCCTCACCACCGGCGACCGGGAACGGCCCGCCGGTGGTCTCGTGGCGCCCCGCCGCGATTCCGGTGATCGAGCGGACCCGTTCTCCGGTGCCTCCCCGCCCTCCATGCGAAGGAGCCACCCCCCATGAACACCGAAGAGATCGTCCGCACGTTCGTCGAGTACTTCGAGGACCGGGGCCACCGCAGAATCACCGGATCGACGCTGCTGCCGCCGCCCGGCGACCCGGTGCTGTTCACGACCTCGGGCATGCATCCGCTGACCCCGTACCTGGAGGGGCGCCCGCACCCGCTCGGCAGCCGGCTGGTCAACGTGCAGCGCTGTCTGCGCACCACCGACCTGGAAGAGGTCGGCGATCCCACCCATTTGACGGTCTTCGAGATGCTCGGCACCTGGTCGCTCGGCGACTACGAGGGCCCGCAGAGCCTCGACTGGGGCTACGGACTGCTCACCGAGGGCTTCGGCATCGACCCGGGGCGGCTGCACGTCACGGTTTTCGGTGGCGACGACCGCACGGGTCCGGACACCGGCTCCCTGGAGCTGTGGGAGAAGCACGGGGTCCCGGTGGAACTCACCGTCGAGGACAACTGGTGGTCCAACGGGCCGACCGGCCCGTGCGGCCCCGACTCGGAGATCTTCCTGTGGACCGGCGACACCCCGCCGCGGTCCACGCCCACCCGCGACGACCGCTGGGTCGAGGTCTGGAACCACGTGATGATGCGCCACCGCCGGCTCGAGGACGGCTCGCTCGTGCCGCTCCCCCAGCGCAACGTCGACACCGGACTCGGCCTGGAACGCCTGGCCTCGCTGCTGCAGGGCCGCACGTCGGTGTTCGAGTGCGACGTCTTCACCCCCTGGCGCAGTCTCGTACCGTCCCTGTGGCCACTGGACGAACCGTCGCTGCGCCTGGTCTGCGACCACCTGCGCTCGGCCGTGGTGGTGATCGGTGACGGGGTGCGCCCGTCCAACACCGGCCGCGGGTACGTGCTGCGCCGGCTGGTGCGGCGTGTCCTCACCACCTTGTGGCGGGACGACCCGTCCCGTGGCCTCGGCGATCTGCCGCAGGAACTGGTCCGGCACACCCTGGACCACTTCCGCCAGGGCGTGGACCCGGACGAGCCGCTCCGGGTGCTGCTAGAGGAGGAGCGCCGGTTCGGGCGGCTCCTGGAGCGCGGCCGGCAGGTGCTGGCCCGCCCCCGCTTCCGGGGCCCGCTGGACGAGGAGGACTTCCACTACCTCCACGACACCCACGGCCTGCCGCGCGACCTCGTCCTGAGCCTGCGGCCGCAGTGACGGTGGACGGCCCCGGCAGGGCCCCGGACGGCGCCTACGGCACGCCCGGGGCCCTGCGTCACACGCGGTCACGCACAGTGGTCCCGGGAATCCCCCGGATCCCCTCGACGCTATTCGCTCAGATGTTCTATTCTCGGGAGGAGAGCAACGAAGGAGGCGGCATGAGGTGGGACAACCTGAGCCGCGACACGGCGGCGACCACACCCGCGCTCTTCGGCGTGGACGCCGTGACCCGTACGTTCGATACCCCCGAGTTCCGCGGGATCACCTTCCACGAGGTGCGCGCCCGCACGATCGTCAACCGCGTACCCGGCGCGTCCCGGATGCCGTTCGAGTGGACGATCAACCCCTACCGCGGCTGCAGTCACGCCTGTGTGTACTGCTTCGCACGCAAGACGCACACCTACCTGGACCTCGACAGCGGCCTCGACTTCGACTCCCAGATCGTCGTGAAGGTCAACGCGCCCGAGCTGCTGCGCCGCGAGCTCGCCTCGCCCCGCTGGCAGGGCGAGCACATCGCGATGGGCACCAACGTCGACTGCTACCAGCGCGCGGAAGGCCGCTACCGGCTCATGCCCGGCATCCTGGCCGCGCTGCGCGACCACGCCAATCCCTTCTCGATCCTCACCAAGGGGTCGCTGATCCTGCGCGACCTGGACCTCCTGGTGCAGGCCTCCCAGGTCACCGACGTCTCGACCGCGGTCTCCGTCGGCTTCACCGACCGGGACCTGTGGCGCACCGTGGAACCGGGCACGCCGTCGCCGGCGAAGCGCCTGGAGGTCTGCCGCACGCTCAATGAGCACGGCATCCCCTCGGGCGTCCTGATGGCGCCGGTGCTGCCGTACCTCAGCGACTCCCCGGAGCAGTTGCGCGAGACGGTCCGCGCGATCGCCGGGACCGGTGCCACGTCCGTCACCCCGCTGGTGCTGCACCTGCGCCCCGGGGCGAGGGAGTGGTTCATGGCCTGGCTCTCGGTGCACCACCCGCGGCTGATCTCCCGCTACAAGGCGCTCTACGCGGACGGCGCCTACGCGCCCACCTGGTACCAGCGGCGCATCACCCGCCAAGTGCACGAGTTCGCCGCCGAGTTCGGGATCGGGCCCAGCCGCTCCGGGACCGCGCGCCGGATTTCCGCGCCCGAGGAGGACACCCCCGGGCCGCCCGCCGCACCCGAGCCCGCCCAGCCGGCCCCGCCGACGCAACTGACCCTGATCTGAGCCCACGAAAAGCGGGTGCCCACCGGGCTCCACCCCCCTTAACGTCGCGGCATGACGGTTGTGAGGGTGATGACCCGCGATGACATCGACGCCGTGGCGGCGATCCGCGTACGGGGATGGCAGGCGGCCTACGCGGGGATCGTGCCGCAGGCGTACCTCGAAGCGATGGACATCGGGGCGGACGCGGAGCGTCGCAGGGAGTGGTTCGACGCGGGCGGCACCCGGGTGGACACCCTGGTCGCCACGGACGGCGACGAGGTGACGGGCTGGGCCTCGCTCGGCCCCTACCGGGGTGAGCCGGACGACGCCGAGGTCGGCGAGCTGTACGCGATCTACGTACGACCCGACCGGATCGGCAGGGGCGCGGGCCGCGCGCTCATGGACGCCGTACGGGCCCGCGCCGGTGAACGCGGCTTCCGGAGCCTGCGCCTGTGGGTCCTCGCGGACAACGCGCGGGCGCTGCGCTTCTATGAACGGTCCGGTCTCGCACCGGACGGCACCGACCAGATCGAGAGGTACGACGGCGTCCCGCTCAAGGAGCTGCGGTACGCGACGGATCTGGTCTGAAGCGCCCGGCGAGACGGCGCGTCGTGGCACTCGGTGCCTCCTCCCGCGCCGCGGCCAGCACCGCTGCGGCCACCGGATCGCCCGACCGCACCAGGGCGCGCACGATCCGCCTGGGGTACGGCGGCGCGCACAGCCCCACAAGGGCGGCGGTCGCGCGGGGCTCGTCCTCGTAGCGGGCCAGTCCGCGCGCCGCGGCCGCCCGCACCTCCGCGTCCTCGTCAGAAGCGACGCCGAGCAGCGTCTCCAGTACCTGCGGGCCGCCGATCCGGCCGAGGGAGTCCACCGCCGCGGCGCGCAGGCGGGGATCCGCAACGGCCCGGGTCAGGACGGGCACCGCCCGCACGTCCGCCAGCCGTCCCAGTTCCTCGACGCAGCCCGCGGCCGCCTGGTAGCCCGTCCGCCCCTCGTCCATGAGCCATGTGAGGGTGGACGTGAGTGCGGGCAGCGACTCGGGCGCCCGCAACCGCCCCAGCAGATGCACGGCGGCCAGGGCGTAGCGGATCCGCAGCCGGTTCGTGGCGAGCGCGGCGGCGGCACGCGCGGTCCGCGGGTCGCCGAGCCGGATCAGGGCCTCGGCCGCGGCAAGGGTGTTCCAGGCGTCGCGGTGGTTGAGGAACAGCACGAGGGTCTCGAAGGCCCGCCGGTCACCGGCCCTCCCCAGCAGGACGGAGGCGACGAGACGCTCCTGCACGGAGCGCGACGGCTCGGTCAGCACGGCGGCGAGGCGGTCCCGGGCCTCGGGGACGTCCCGCCGCCAAAGGGCGACGAGCGCCTCCTCGGCCACCGACTCGTCCGGGTCGCCGGCGGCCGCGAGGAACAGGTCCAGATGCGCCGGGTCGCGGTCGCAGCCGAGCAGGGTCAGGGCGAGCCGCCGGGCCCGGGGCGCCTCCTGGCAGGCCTGACGCAGCAGCAGGGGCACGCAGACGGCGGGCGGCACGGGGCCGGTCCTGGCTGCCCAGCGCCAGAAGGGCAGGTGACGACCGATGACGATGCGGCTGATGGTGTCCTCCATCAACCCGGGGTACCAGGAGGGCTCCTCCTGCCCGGATGCGCCGAGCAGGTCGAAGAGCGGTGCCGTCGCCTCCATGGGGCGCTTCACCGCCAACGCCTCCAGGGCATAGCGGCGCTCCTCCTCCGTGCCACGGGGAAGCATGGCCAGCAGCGCAGGGACGGCGGGGGCCCGCCCGCCGGCGACGTCGAGGCGCGCGCGTTCGGCGGGCCCCAGCCAGGGCCGCACCATGGCGGCGGCGTCCGGTGAGGCGGCGAGCCGCCTCAGATAGGCGCCGCGCTCCTCGCACCGCCCCTGGCCGGCGAACTCCAGCAGCCCCAGGACGCGGCGCGGTTCCCCGCGCCCGCGCAGCCGCGCGACGTCCGTCTCCCCCGACCGTACGGCCCCGTACAGCTCGTCCGCGCGCCGCGCCGAGTGACCGGCGCCCCCGTGCTCCCGTTCCACGGTCCCCCCTCTCCCCCCGTGCGTCCACCCTAATGGCGCGCTCATCTGTAGGAGGCGTAAATCACATGGGCGCGAGGGCTGGCGCCGAGGTTACTCACCGGTTACCCTCTAACCAACGCACGCGTGGGCCTGGTGACGCAGCCACCGCGTGCAGCCGTTGTCGGTTCGGCACCATCGCGGCGCAGCCCCGGGACAGGGCTCGCCGGTTCTCACGCGGGTACGCCCACACACGCGTACGCACCCCCGCGGCTCCTCGACTCTCCCGCCCCCGCGCCTGCGCAGCAGAGACGCACGGCGCGGACCCTCAGCATTCGGAGTTCCGCGATGGACCGTCCACGACCCTTCCCCACCGTCGCCGTCATCGGTCTCGGCACCATGGGCACCGGCATCGCCGAGGTCGTCGCCCGGGCCGGCCACGAAGTGATCGGCATCGAGATCGACGACGCGGCCGCGCTCCGCGCCGTCGCCGCCCTGGAGGCCTCCACCGCCCGCGCCGTGCAGCGCGAGCGGATCACGGAGGCCGAGCGCGGCGACGTCCTGGCCCGTTTCCGCACCTTCTCCGACCTCCAGGCGGCGGCCGACGCCGACCTGGTCATCGAGGTCGTCACCGAGCACTTCGAGATCAAGCGCGAGGTCCTCACCGCCCTGGACGCCCTCCTGAAGCCGGGCGCCGTCCTGGCGACCGGCACCAACGCGCTGTCGGTGACCCAGCTGGCCTCGCACACCTCGCGCCCCGACCGCGTCCTCGGTCTGCACTTCTTCGCCCCCGCGCCGGCCATGAAGCTGGTCGAGGTGGTCTCCACCGTGCTCACCTCCCCCGAGACCACGGACTCCGTGACCGAGCTGGTCCGCTCGCTCGGCAAGGAGCCGGTGGCGGTCGGCGACCGCCCGGGCTTCATCGCCGACGGGCTGCTCTTCGGCTACCTCAACCAGGCCGCGGCCATGTACGAGGCCCGGTACGCCACCCGCGAGGACATCGACGCCGCCATGCGGCTCGGCTGCGGCCTGCCCATGGGCCCGCTCGCCCTGCTGGACCTGATCGGCATCGACACCGCGCAGACCGTCCTGGAGGCGATGTACGAGGCCTCGCGCGACCGGCTGCACGCCCCCGCGCCCATCCTGAAGCAGCTCTCCGCCGCCGGCCTCAAGGGCCGCAAGGCAGGACGCGGCTTCTACACCTACCAGGCCCCCGGCAGCGCGAGCGTCGTCCCGGACGCCGAGACGCCGGCCGAGGCCGCCGGTGCCACCGGCGGGCGCCCCGTGCGCAGCGTCGGCGTCGCGGGCTCGGGCACCATGGCCACCGGCATCGCGGAGGTCTTCGCCAAGGCCGGTTACGAGGTCGTGCTGGCCGCCCGCGGCCAGGAGAAGGCCGACAAGGCGGTCGCGGCGCTGGCCAAGTCCCTGGACCGGTCGGTGGCCAAGGGCCGGCTCAGCCAGGAGCAGCGCGACGCCGCCGTGGCGCGGGTGACCGCGGCCGGATCGCTGGACGCCTTCGCGGACGTGGACCTGGCCGTCGAGGCGGTCGCCGAGGACCTGCCGGTCAAGCAGCAGCTCTTCGCGACCCTGGACAAGATCTGCAAGCCGGGCGCGGTGCTGGCCACGACGACGTCCTCGCTGCCGGTGGTGGCCGTCGCCACCGCGACGTCGCGTCCGCGGGACGTGATCGGCATGCACTTCTTCAACCCGGCCCCCGCCATGAAGCTGGTCGAGGTGGTCCGCACCGTGCTGACCGCCGAGGACGTGCACGCCACCGTCCACGAGGTCTGCGGCCGGATCAGGAAGCACGCCGTGGACTGCGGCGACCGGGCCGGCTTCATCGTCAACGCGCTGCTGTTCCCGTACCTCAACAACGCCGTGAAGATGGTCCAGGAGCACTACGCGACGGTCGAGGACATCGACTCGGCGATGAAGCTCGGCGGGGGCTACCCGATGGGGCCCTTCGAACTGCTCGACGTCGTCGGGCTGGACGTCTCGCTCGCGATCGAGCAGGTGCTGCACAAGGAGTTCCGCGACCCGGGCCTGGCGCCGGCGCCGCTGCTCGAGCACCTGGTGTCCGCGGGCTGCCTCGGCCGCAAGACCGGCCGCGGCTTCCGCGAGTATGCCCGCCGCTGATTACGCGGGCAGCGGCTGGGACGGCCGGGACGATCCCGGTGGCTGGGGCGGTCTCCTGGGGCCGCCCCACCGCCTCCGGAAACCGGGCCCGGCCCACGGTGCAGCGGGAATGCAGTACGTTCGCGGTATGCCCCAGCCCGTGAAGCCCGCCCGTGCGTCCTCCACCACCGCCCAGCGCCATCGTGTCCGCCAGGAACTGGCCGCCGCGGCGATGCACCTGTTCGCGAGCCAGGGCTACGAGGCGACCACGGTCGACGAGATCGCCGCGGCCGCGGGGGTCGCGCGCAGGACGTTCTTCCGGCACTTCCGCTCCAAGGAAGAGGCGATCTTCCCCGACCACGACGACACCCTCGTGCGCGTCGGGCAGGTGCTGGACTCCGCCGAACCGCACGAGCACCCGCTCGACACGGTGTGCCGTGGCATCACCGAGGTGCTGCGCATGTACGCCGAGGCCCCAGAGGTCTCGGTGGAGCGCTACCGCCTGACCCGCGAGATCCCGATCCTGCGGGAGCGCGAGATCGCCTCGGTGGCCCGCTACGAGCGGCTGTTCACCCGCTACCTGCTGGGCCACTTCGACGAGGGCGCCCACCACGACGGGGACGACGACCCGCTGCTGGCGGAGGTCGCCGCGTCCGCCGTCGTCGCCGCCCACAACCACGTGCTGCGGCGCTGGCTGCGCGCCGGCGGCAAGGGGGACGTCGAGGCCCAGCTGGACCACGCCTTCGAGGTGATCAAGCAGACCTTCGGCACCGGCATCGGCCGGCGCCCCACCCCCGCCC
>NZ_JARAVO010000087.1:0-35301 GCF_033792805.1 Streptomyces sp. PA03-1a | reverse complement strand
CCACCAGATACGACAAGCGCGGCTACGTCTACCTCGGCACCGCCACCGCAGCAGCACTCGCCATCTGGCTCCGCACATGATCGCCCGGACAAGTCCTAGCGACGCTCGATCACGACGCTCTGAATCACCACGTCCTCCAGCGGACGCTCGGTGCGCGGGTTGGTGGGGGCGGTCGCGATGGAGTCCACGACCTTCTGGCTGGCGGGGTCGGTGACCTCGCCGAAGATGGTGTGCTTGCGGGTGAGCCACGCCGTCGGGGCGACCGTGATGAAGAACTGCGAGCCGTTGGTGCCCGGGCCGGCGTTCGCCATGGCCAGGAGGTAGGGCTTGGTGAAACCGAGGTCCGGATGGAACTCGTCGGGGAACTGGTAGCCGGGGCCGCCGGTGCCGTTGCCCAGCGGGTCGCCGCCCTGGATCATGAAGCCGGAGATGACCCGGTGGAAGACCGTGCCGTCGTAGAGGTGCTCGTGGGAGGTCCGGCCGGTGTGCGGGTCCGTCCACTCACGGGTCCCCTCCGCGAGCTCCACGAAGTTCTTGACCGTCTTGGGCGCGTGGTTCGGCAGCAGCCGGACGGTGATGTCCCCGTGGTTGGTCTTCAGGGTGGCGTAGAGCTGCTCGGCCACGATCTTGCCTTCCATAGTCCTCACTGACAGGGGCAAATCCTCGCACGTCACGCCTTCCCGCACGCAACTGTCGCGCCCCAGGTCATCCGGTGGCATCGTCGGTGACGGCTCCCCTTGACCCGGATGCCCGTACGCACATGCCGTACCCCGCGACGGCGGGCATGATTTCAAACCGGGTGGAAAGGCGAAAACCGAACGCCACCGAGGAGGAGGTTCTCGTGACCCGCATCGACAGCGTGCGCGACGCAGCCGAGAGGACGAGGGTCAGCGTGCGGCACGCCGCGGACGTGGTGGCGCCGTACGCCGACACAGCGAAGCTCAACGCCGCGCACTACACGGACGAGGCCAGGCTCTACCTGGCACGCCGGGTGTCGGCGGCCGGGCGGCAGGCCCGCGCGGCGGCCCGGACGCAGTACGACGCGCACCTGGCGGCGCGTCTCGACCAGGCCCTGGCGGCGGTGCCGCCGGGCGTCCAGCAGAAGGTGGGGACCGCCGCCCGGCGCACCCGTGACACCGCCCGTCTGGCGGCGGAGTTCACAGCGCCGCGGATGGGCCAGGCGGTGACCACCGTGCGCAGCGTCGCGGCCCCGGCCGCGGAGGAGGCGGCCGCCCGCAGCGCCGCCGCGGTCGCCGTGCTGCGCAGCCACGTCACGGCGGACGACATCCGCAAGCTGGAGCGCCGCCGCGAGCGCCGGGCCCGCAACGGGCGGTTCGCCAAGGGCCTGCTCCTGGCGGGCCTCGTCGCTGGGGCCGGCTTCGCGGCGTGGAAGTGGTGGAGCAAGCAGACCAACCCCGACTGGCTGGTGGAGCCCGCGCCCGCCACCGAGGTCGCCGACCGCGCCTCCCTCAACGGCGGCGTCGGGGCCGACGCCTCGTTCGGCAAGGTCGACGGCTCGCCGGTGGACGCGCTCGACCCGGAGGTACAGGCCAAGCAGGCGGAGTCGGACGCCGACGACCGCCGCGACCGCGGGGACACCCACCCGTGACGTGACGGTCCGGACACCGGCGGCGGTGCGACACGACCGGCAGGAGGGCGGCGGACCCGTGACGGGTCCCGCCGCCCTCCTGCCGTACGCACCCGTCACCGTCCGGAAGGCGCAGGCAGCGGCAGGACCTCCTCCTCGGCCTCTGGGTCGGCGATCTGCGCGGGCACCCCGCGCAGGGCGTACAGCGCCACGACGGCGCCGACCGCGAGCAGCGCCGCCCCCACCACGGTGGTGACCTGGACGCTGTGGCAGAAGGCGTCCTTCGCGGCCGCCAGCAGCGCGGCCCCGTCCGCCCTCGGCACCCGGGCAGCCGCTTCGGCGGCCCCGCCCACCGACTCGCGGGCGGCGTCCGCGGCACCTGCGGGCAGTCCCGCGGGAAGGGCGAGCGCGTCACGGTAGACCGCGCCGAGCAGCGAGCCGAGGACCGCGATGCCCAGCGAACCGCCCATCTCCATGGCGGTCTCCGAGACGGCGGCGGCCGCGCCCGTCCGCTCCTTGGGGGCACTCGCGAGGATCGTGTCGTTGGTGACCGAGACGATCAGGATGATGCCCGCGCCGTTGGCGACCAGCGGCGCCAGCAACTCCCAGTACGGCGTCCCGGGCGTGGAGAGCCGGCCGAGCACCGCCGTGCTCGCGGCCAGCAGCACCAGGCCGAGGGCCACCACCCGCGCCCGGCCCAGCCGCGGGATCAGCGCGGTGGCCAGCGGAGCGGCGAAGGCCGCGGCCAGCGGGCCGGGGAGCAGCGCCAGCCCCGCGGTGAAGGGAGACCAGCCGCGGACGACCTGGAAGTACAGGGAGAAGGCGAGCGACAGCGTGGACGAGGCGAAGATCATGACCAGGTTGGCGCCGACGGCGCCGCTGAAGGCGGGGTTGCGGAACAGCCGCAGGTCGATCAGGGGCTCCTCGACCCGCACCTGGCGGCGGGCGAACAGCACCAGGGCCGCCGTCCCGATCGCCGCGGCGATCCAGACCGGCGCATGGTCCACGCCGTCCCGGAAACCCTCCTTGACGGCGTAGATGGCGCCCACGACACCGACGACCGACAGCGGCACGCCGATCCAGTCCAGCCGTCCCGGCCGGGGGTTGCGGGACTCCGGCAGCACCAGGGCGCCGGCCACGAGGACGACCGCCATGAGCGGGACGTTGATCAGGAAGACCGAGCCCCACCAGAAGTGGTCCAGCAGCAGACCGCCGACCACGGGGCCGAGCGCGAAGCTCGCGGCGGCGATGCCGCTGCTGATCCCGATGGCCGTGGTGCGCTCCTTGGCGTCGGTGAAGGCGTGGCGTACGACGGAGAGCGTCGAGGGCACCATCGCCGCCCCTGCGACGCCGAGCAGCGCGCGGCCGGCGATCAGCGCCCCGGGGTTCGGTGCGTAGGCGGTGAGCAGCGAGGCCACGCCGAAGGCGGCGGCGCCCAGCAGCATCATCCGCTTGCGGCCGAGCCGGTCGCCGAGGTTGCCCATGACGACCAGCAGGCCGCCCATGGCGAAGCCGTAGACGTCGGAGATCCACAGGATCTCGGTGCCGGACGGACCCATGTCCTTCAGCAGCGACGGGATGGCGTAGTTGAGCACGCTGTTGTCGATGCCGAGGAGCATGGCGGCCAGGCAGCAGACGGCGAGTGCGGCCCAGCGATGGCGGGCGGGGGCCGCGGGCGTCACGGCCGCGGCGTCGTGTGTGCGTGCGGGATTCGTCATGACCGACACGGTGCGCGCGGGCGCTGACCGGCCGCGCACCGTGCGCTGACCGGCGGCAGCCCGGGCCCGGTCAGCGCGTGGTCAGCCCGGTCAGTGCCCGCAGCGCCCGGTCGGCGGGGAGTCCCGCACCGCGCGCGTAGGCCTCCTGGTGGGCCGGGTCGCCGAGGGCGGCCCGTGCGGCGCCCTCGGTGCGGGCGGCGTCGGGACCGGCCGGCACCTCGGTGCCGCGCAGCGCACTTGCCACGCCCAGCAGTTCCGCAGCCCGTGCGGGGTCGCCCTCGGCGAGCGCGAGGCCGGCGAAGGCGTCGGCGAGGTTCGCCGCCAGCGGCAGGTCGCGGGCCCCGTGCTCCACACCCGCGGCCTCGCGCAAGTGCCCGCGGGCGCGGACGGTGTCGCCCTCCTCCTGGGCGATCCTGCCGAGGGCGATGTGCGCCTCGGCACGGGCGCTCTCGCCGGTGTACCAGCCGTCCAGGGACTCGGACAGGGCCAGCCCCGACAGCCGCCGCGCCTCGGCGAGGTCCCCGGTCAGCCGGGCGCACTCGCCGAGGCCCAGGTGGGCCCCGGCGAACATCTCCCGGGCGCCGCAACCGCGGGCGAGCTCCAGCCCGCGCGTGAAGTCGGCCCGGGCCTGCTCGTACCGTCCCGCCCGCAGGCCGCACCTGCCGCGTTCGCCGAGCAGCTCGGCGACGCTCTCGGTGGCGCCCAGCTCAGCGGCGTGACCGAGGGCCTCGTCGATCAGCCCCACGGCCCGCGCCACGTCACCGCGGGAGCCGGACAGCCAGGCCAGCTGTGTGAGGGCCATGGTGGCCCCCCAGCGGTCGCCCAGGGCGCGGAACCCGGCGAGGGCCCGGTCGAACTCCGTCTCGGCCGCGGCGATGTCACCGCCGACCATCCACGCGTGGAACCCCGAGCCGACGTGGACCAGGGCCCGCTGCCAGGGCTCGACGAGGCTCGCCGCGCCGTCCGCGTACCGGGCGTACGTCTCGTCGTCGGGCACTCCCGCGAAGGGCGCCCAGAGCAGGTTGAGCACGGGGTAGCGGCGGGCCATGCCGCCGAGCCCGGCGACGACGTCCGTGGCGGCCGCCAGGTGGACGGCGAGTTCGGCCTGATCCGCGGTGACGGAGGCGGCGGTGATCACGCACAGCGCGTACTCCTCGGCCAGCCCGGGCGGCGCACAAGGCCCGGTCACCGCCAGCAACTCGCTAGCAGGCCGGGCGCCCTCGTAGCGCATGCCGCGCAGCATCCAGTACGTGCACAGGGCCGCGAGCAGCCGCAGCGCCACGGCGGTGTCGCCCGCGGCCACCGAACCGCCCAGCGCGGCGTGCAGGTTGTCGTGGTCGGCCGCGAGCCGGCGCAGCCACTCCAGCTGCTCGGCCCGGCGCAGCCGCGGGTCGGCGGTCAGCGCCAGGTCGAGGAAGTACGCCGCGTGCGCCCGGCGCAGCGCCTCCGACTCGCCCGCCTCGGCGAGGCGTTCGGCGGCGTACGCCCTGATGGTCTGGAGCAGCCGGTAGCGCACACCGCCTCCGTCGCCGTCCGGACGGTCCACCACCACCAGCGACTTGTCGGCGAGGGAGGCGAGCAGGTCGAGCACGTCCTCGGCGTCGATGGCGTCGCCGTCCGCCGGGCCGGCCGCGGGTCCCGCGCAGATCGCCTCGGCGGCCGGGAGGGTCCAGCCCCCGGCGAAGACGGAGGCGCGGCGCAGCACGGTGCGCTCGTCCTCGGGCAGCAGCTCCCAGCTCCAGTCCACGACCCCGCGCAGGGTCCGCTGACGGGGCTGCGCGGTGCGACTGCCCCGGGAGAGCAACCGGAAGCGGTCGCCGGGCCCGGCGCGCACGTCACCGAGCCGGTCGGCGACGTCGGCGGCGGACAACGACCGCAGCCGGGCGGCGGCCAGCTCGATGGCGAGCGGGACGCCGTCCAGGGCCCGGCAGATCCGGGCGGCCTCCTCGGCGTCGGGCAGCCTGCCGGACGGACTCACGGCGGCGGCCCGCTCGAGGAGCAACCGGACGGCGGGGGAGCCGAGCACGTCCTCCTCGGGCGCGCCGGGGGCCGGCAGCGGCAGCGGTTCGAGCGGGCAGAGCGTCTCGCCGTTGACGCCGAGCGCCTCCCGGGTGGTCGCCAGGACCCGCACCCGCGGGCAGGCGGCCAGCAGCTCCGCGGTGATGCGGGCGACGTCGGCGATCAGGTGCTCGCAGTTGTCCAGCACGAGGAGCACGTCCCGGTCGGTCAGCGCGGCCGTGAGACGGGCGAGCGGCGAGCCCTCCGGCCCCCCGGCCTCCCGCCCGGCGGCCCCGGGGAGCAGACCCGCCTCCCGCAGGCCCAGGGCCCCCGCGATCGCCTGCGGCACCTCGGAGCCGTGGGTCAGCCCGGAGAGGTCCACGAAGCAGACCTCTCCCGTGTGCCGCCCGGCCGCCTCCACCGCGGTACGGGTCTTGCCCGCACCGCCCGGGCCGATCAGGGTGACCAGCCGGGCGTCACCGAGTCGCGCCCCGATCCGTGCCAGCTCCTGCTCACGGCCGATGAAGCTGGTCAGCTGGGCGGGCAGCGCGTGCCGGCGGAGCGGCGCGGACGGACTCCCGGCGGACGATGTTTCACGTGAAACACCCGAAGACCGGGCATCCGGCACGCCTTCGGTGCCCCCGGTGACCGCGGCAGGCGCGGTACGGGCGGGCACCGGCTCGCCGCGCAGCACCGCCAGATGCGCCTCCGCCAGTTCCGGACCCGGGTCGGCGCCGAGGGACTCGGCGAGTTCACGCCGTGCGTCCTCGTACACCCGCAGCGCCTCGGACTGGCGGCCGCAGCCGTACAGCGCCCGCATCAACTGGGCGCGCAGCCGTTCCCGCAGCGGGTACCGGGTGACCAGTTCCTGCAGTTCGGCGACGAGTTCCTGGTGGTGCCGTGCGTCCAGCGCCAGCTCGGCCGCGATGCGGTCCTCCACCGCCGCGATCCGCAGTTCCTCCAGCCGCGCCACCTGCGCCCGCGCGAAGGGCGCGTCGCCCACGTCCGCCAGGGCCGAGCCCCGCCACAGGTCCAGCGCACCGCGCAGCAGGCCCGCGGCCCGCCCGGGCTCACCCGCGGCCAGCGCCTCCCGCCCCTCGGCCGCGAGCCGCTCGAAGCGGTGCACGTCCACCTCGTCAGGGGTGACCACCAGCCGGTAGCCGCCCGGATGGCGCTCGATGGGCACGGCGACGGCCGCGCGCAGCCGCGAGACCTGGGACTGCAGCGCGTTGCCGACCCCGGCCGGCGGCTCGTCCCCGTACAGCCCGTCGATCAGCCGCTCGGTGCCGACGATCCGGCCCGGCTCCAGCAGCAACATCGCCAGCAGCGCCCGCCGGCCCGGGCCTCCGACGGCGGCGGTGCCCCCGTCGTCCCGCAGCGCTCTCGTCTCCCCCAGAATGCCGAACCGCACGCCGCCGATTCTGCCGTACGGGTCCGCGGCCGGCACCGGGCCCCGGGAACACGACAGGCCGGGACCTCCATGAGGTTCCCGGCCCGGTCGGACGGTGTGGAGCCTAGGGGAGTCGAACCCCTGACATCCGCCATGCAAAGACGGCGCTCTACCAACTGAGCTAAGGCCCCGTGCCGCAGACCAGCGTACCGGCTGCGGAGAGGATCACCGACCGAGTATCGGGGGTCCGTAGGATGACGGGCAAGTTCGCGGCCGCAAAGGTCCCCCGTCAGGAGCCCGCAATGGACAGCTCGCAGCCGGACGCCACCACCCGCGTCCAGGACATGCAGCGCACCTGGTACGGCGAGCCGCTCGGCGTGCTGTTCCGCCGCCTCATGGAGACCCTGGCGCTCAACCAGGCGCGGCTGGCGGGGGTGCTGGGGCTGTCGGCGCCGATGCTCTCCCAGTTGATGAGCGGGCAGCGCGCGAAGATCGGCAATCCCGCAGTCGTGCAGCGGCTCCAGGCGCTGCAGGAGCTCGCCGCGGAGGTGTCCGGCGGGACGGTGGCCGCGGCGGACGCCGTGCCGCGGATGGAGGAGATCCGCGGTTCCGAGGGCTCACCCCTGCTCGGCACCACCCAGAGCGCAACCGGAGCGCCGCTGCCGCCCGCGCGCAGGGTCGTCCACGAGATCCGCTCGCTGCTGCACGGGGTGGCCTCGCCCGCCGAGATCGCCGAGGCGGCCGATTCCCTCGCCCACCGCCACCCCCAACTGGCAGAGTTCCTCCGGGTGTACGGCGCCGGGCCGTCCGACGCGGCGGTCCGGGACTACGAGGCGCGGAAGCAGGGGGCGGACGCACGCCATGGGTGAGGTCTTCGCGGGCCGGTACGAACTGGTCGATCCGGTCGGGCGCGGCGGGGTGGGCGCGGTGTGGCGCGCCTGGGACCGGCGGCGCGGACGTTACGTGGCGGCCAAGGTGCTGCTGCAGAGCGACGCCCACGCCCTGCTGCGCTTCGTCCGGGAGCAGGCGCTGCGCATCGACCACCCGCACGTCCTGGCCCCCACCAGCTGGGCGGCCGACGACGACAAGGTGCTGTTCACCATGGACCTGGTGCGCGGCGGCTCGCTGTCGCACCTCATCGGCGACTACGGTCCGCTGCCGGCGCGCTACGTCGGCGGCCTGCTCGACCAGTTGCTGTCCGGCCTGACGGCCGTGCACGCCGAGGGCGTGGTGCACCGGGACATCAAGCCCGCGAACCTCCTGATGGAGGCGACCGGCACCGGGCGCCCGCACCTGCGGCTGTCTGACTTCGGCATCGCCATGCGCAAGGGGGAGCCCCGGCTCACCGCGGCCAACTACGTCGTGGGCACCCCTGGTTACTTCGCCCCGGAACAGCTGCTCGGCGCCGAGCCCGACTTCCCCGCCGACCTGTACGCGACCGGGCTGGTCGCGCTCTACCTGCTGGGCGGCAGCAAGCCCGACGCGGAGGCGATCGTCACCCAGTACGTCCACGGCATGCCCCGGGCCCCGCAGGGCGTCCCCGGCCCGCTGTGGGAGGTGATCGGCACCCTGCTGCAGCCGGACCCGGAAGCCCGCTTCCGCACCGCCGCGGGGGCCCGCAAGGCCCTGGCGGCGGCGGTGGAGCTGCTGCCGGACCCCGAGCCGGACGAGGAGGCCGTCGAGGTCTTCGACCAGATCGGGCCGCTGCCCGCCGGCTTCTCCCCCGACGGACCGGTGGACCCGGCGCCGTCCGTGGAGGGGACCGGGAGCTTCCGCCTGCCGCCGCCCGCACCCGCCCCGCGGCCCGCCGCGACGGCTCCGACGCCGCCCACACTGCCGACGCAAGCGCCGGTCACCCCGGCGCCCACGCGTCCGTACACGGCCACCGTGGCGGGTGCCGGCGCCCCGGTGGCCGCCGCTGCCGCCGCCGCCGTCGCTCAGCCGCTGCCGCCGCCGATCGCACCGGCCGTGCCCGCCGCCCGGGCCGGTGCGCCGGCGCCGGCGCACCGGCCCGGCCCTCCCGCCAAGGTCGTCGTGCCGATGCTGCTCGTCGCGGTCCTCTGCTTCGCCTTCGGCTTCTGGGCCCTGTCAGCGTCCTCCTGAGACCGCGGCCGGCCCGCGCCGCGCGGCCACCGTCCAGACCGCGAGCGACAGCAGCAGCACGGTGCCGGCGCCCAGGGCCGCGAAGCCGAGGGCGCGCAGCAGCGGGTTCCCGGAGCCGGGCTCCCCGGGGAGGCCCAGGTCCTCGCCGGGGTCACCGTCGTACGACGGCCCCGCCTGCGCGGCGCCCTCGACGTTGATCCGCAAGGTGACCGGGACGGCGCCGTCGACGAAGCCCGCGACCTCCGGGTGCACCGACACCGCCAGGTAGTAGGAGCCGTCGAAACGGGCCGCCGCCACCGCGTCGCCGCTCTCGTAGCGGTTGGCGTAGGCGACCTTCCCGGTCGTGGCGGTGACGGAGGTCTGCTCGCCCGAGTAGGAGGCCGTGTCGCCGCCGATGAAGGCCCAGCGCGGGTTGTAGACCTCCACGCGCACACCGGAGCCGCTGTAGCCGCCCGGCTTCGTCACGTCCGCGTTGGCGAAGTCCGCCGCGGCCCAGGCCTGTTGTCCCCAGCCGACCGGTACCCGGTAGAAGCGCGTCTGCCCGGGCAGCACCTCGTCCTTCCAGACCCCGCTGCCGAGGGCCCCGGCATGGGCGAAGTCCGCGCCGCCGGTGGCCCCGCGGGCGGTGCCGCTCGCGGGCACCGGCGTCTGCGTGCCCGGGCTGAGGGCGGGGCCGGGCGTGGCGCCGCCGGTGAGCCCCGGCTCGTTGGTGAACCGGATCTGCAGCGGCCAGGGCGCGGCGTCCGAGGTGCCCTGCGAGGTGCGGGTCACCTCCAGGACGTACGCGTGCGCCTGCCGGCAGGGCCCGTCCTCGCCGATGGTCCGCTCGACCCAGGTGCCGATGGGCCGTGCCGCGCCGTCGGCGGAGAACGTCCGGCGGTCGCTGTCACAGCGGGTGCCGTCGGTGCTCGTCAGCGTCAGCTCGATGCCGTCCCCGTACGCCACCTCGGTGCCCGGGCGGGGCAGCGCGAAGACCGCGAGGTAGGCCGAGCGCACCGCGTCCAGGTCGAGGGCGTAGTTCTTGCCGCCCTCGTCCGCCGCCAGGCTGTCCCGGTACAGGACCCCGGGTTTGAGCTGCGGGGCGTCCGCGGTGCTGGCCCGCCCCCGTACCTCCTCGCCCTGCGGCTGCCAGGAGGGGACGGCCGGGTCGGCGTACGCCGCTCCCGCCGGTCCCGCCAGCAGCGCGAGAGCCGCCGCCACCGATGTGAGTGCCCTGCGGATCATGCCCCGTCCCTCCGCCTGCGGCCCAGCAGGGCCACCGTCCCGACCCCGACGAGCGCCACCGCGCCTCCCGCGGCCGCCGCCATCGCGTCGCGCGTCGTCATGAAGCCCCCGCCGTCCGCGGGGGCTGCGGCCGCTGTGGTGTCCCCGGCCGCCGCCCATTCCCCGCCGTCCCGGCCGGCGGCCGAACCGCCGCCGCGCGCGGGCGCGTCGTACTCCGGTCCGGCCAGTTCCGTCCCGGTCACGTCCACCCGCAGGACGACCCCCACCGCCGCGTTCCGCGCCAGCCCTGCCGCGCCCGGCCCGAGCGAGACCGCGACGTAGTGCTCGCCCGCCGTGCGGGCGCCCCGGGCGCCCCCGCCGGCGACCCAGCGGTTGGTCCAGGTCACGGGTACCGTGCCGAGCCCCACCGACAGCGGGCGCCCGTAGTAGCCGCGGCGTTGCGAGGCCCCGGAGGCGTCGCCCAGCGGCTGCCGTCCCGGCCCGTACGCGGCCGTCGCCACGAAGGACGAGGCCGTGGAACCACCCTTCTGGAGCGGTTCGTTGGCGAAGTCGGCGGTGTACGTCAGTCGCTGTCCCCAGCCGACCCGCACCTTGTAGAAGCGCGTCTGACCGGGCAGCAGCGTGTCCCGCCAGATGCCCCTGCCGAGCCGGCGCGCGTCGTTGAACCCCGTGCCGCCCTCGACGTCGCGCGGCGCGCCCGTCAGAGCCGCCGGCGGGTCCCCGTAACGGGTCGCGGCCGGTGCCGGGGTGGCACCCGCCGGGAACGGCCGCTCGGAGCCGTACCGCAGCTCCAGGGGCCAGCGGGCGCGGTCGGAGCCGGGGGCGCTGGTGCGGTGCACGGAGAGCACGTAGCGCCCCGCCCTGTCGCAGGCGCCGTCCCGGCCGTCGCCGGGAATCCGGCTGACGGCGCCGCCGATCACCATCGCGCCCTCGTCCTGCCCGAAGTGCGCGGTGTCCGAGCCGCAGGTGAGGGCGTACCTGCCGGTGCCCGCCAGCCGCAGCTCGACGCCGTCCCCGTACGCGGCCTTCACCCCCGGCCGCGGCACCGCGGTGACCGCCAGGTCGGCCGTGGAGGCCGCGTCCAGCGTCATCGCGTACCAGCGGGTCTCGCCGGGCCCGATGTCGTCGACGTACTGGCCGGGGGACAGCCCGGGCGCACCGGTGGCGCTCGTCCCGCCGTCCACCCGCCGGCCCTGGAGGCGGTACGCGTCCGCGCTCAGCCGGGAGGCCCGCGTCAGCTGCCGTACGAGCGAGGCGGCGTCGGGGGCGTCCCGGTAGCTGCCGTGACCGGCCTCGGCGATGCACTCCAGCTGCTCGCGGGCGCCGCCGCGCACCTGGAAGCCGATGGTGTCGATCCGCAGGTCCACGCCCTGCCCGGCCAGCCGTGCCGCCACCTCGCAGGGCTCGGGCGCCCCGCAGGTGTCCTCGCCGTCGGAGACCAGCACGATCGTGCGCCGCCCGCCCTCGGGCAGGTCGGCGGCCGCCTTCTGCACCGACAGCCCGATGGGGGTGTCCCCTTGGGGCCGCACCCCGGCCACGGCCTGCTTCAGGGCGTCCCGGTCCAGCGGCCGTACGGGCTCCAGCAGACGGGTGTCGTCGCAGCCGTGCTCCTTGCCCGCGCCGTAGACCCGCAGTCCCGTCGGGTAGCCGTCCGGCAGGGCGTCCACGACGGCGCCGACGGCCTTCCTGGCCGCCGTCATGCGGGCGCCCGCCATGGAGCCGGAGGAGTCCAGCACCATGACCAGCCCGTCGCCGTCGTTCACGGCCTGGGCCCGGGCCCGGGCCGCCCCGGCCGGGCCCAGCAGGGCGGCCAGCACCAGCAGCCCGCACGCGGCCGCCCACAGCGGCGCCACGGGCCCGCACGGCAGCGCCTTCCCTCGTCGCATGTGCTGTTCCCCCTCGCACATCGTCGGCCTCAGCGAAGCTATTGATTTGCGACAGCAAATACAAGCGGATCGCATCACGGTCGGGCAACAACGCCCGGGCGACCACGGGCGGACATGACGAGGCCCCGACCACATCGTGATCGGGGCCTCGGGAATCCTTCGTCCGGGCTGTGCCGTCTCAGACGCTCGCGCCGGAACCCGCCGGAACGGAGTCCGTGGCCTCCGTCCACAGGTCCTGCTCGGCGCGGTCCGCCTGGATCTGGCGGTACACGAGGAGACCGCCGATGGCGGCCAGTGCGACCAGGAGAAACTTCTTCACCGCGCGACCTCGTCCTTCTTGCGTTGAGGGTCTTCCGACGGGCCCGACTATACACACCGGTCGATATCGAACGGTGACCTGCCACCGGAACCAACTGCGCGGACGCGGACAAGGAAACGGCCCGTACGGATGATCCGTACGGGCCGTTCACGCGGTGGGGCTAACAGGACTTGAACCTGTGGCCTCTTCCTTATCAGGGAAGCGCTCTAACCGTCTGAGCTATAGCCCCGCGCTGCGTTGAAAGATTAGCGCACCCGGGGCCGTGGCCCAAAATCGGTTACTCGTCCTCCGCCAGAGTCAGCTCGATCCCGCCCACCATGCCGGCCGACATGTTGTAGATGAAGGCGCCGAGCGTCGCCAGCGCCGTGGCCAGCACGACGTCGATGACCGCGATGACCGCCGTGAAGGTCAGCACGCGCGACAGCGACAGGAACGACACCAGGTCGAACCCGCCGTCCGAGCCGGAGGACGTCGCCTCGCTGAGCGTGCCGCCGACCGTGGTGAAGACGCCGATGGCGTCCATCACCATCCACAGCACCGCGACCGCGATGACCGTGCAGATGCCCAGCGCGATGGAGAGCAGGAAGCTGACCTTCATCACCGACCACGGGTCGGCCTTCGCCACCCGCAGCCGCGCCTTGCGCGTGCGCGGGACCGTACGGGCCGCAGGACGCGGCTGGCGGACGCCCGCGGTCGCGGGGGGCCCGGCCGGGGGCGCGTACGCCTGGGGCGGCTGGTGCGGGTCCTGGGTCAGCTGCGGCGCCTGCTGCGGCTGCTCGGCGACCGGGCCGGCGGGGCCACCGCCGTAGGTCTGCTGGTGCACAGCGTGCTGGTGCTGCGCTGGACGGGTGTCGGTCACGGTGATTCCCCCCTGGTGCGGGCCGTTGTCCGTACGTGGGCCAGGGGCACCGCCGATCGCGTCCGGAACGGCTGCCGGCATCGGCTGCCCTCCGTCCGCGCCCGTCCCACCCGCGGCGCCCTCGGCTCCACTCACGGCTTTCTACTCCTCCGACTCGGCGGCCAGGGGCTGCTCGCCCTCGGCCTCTTCGGCGGCGACGACCTCTTCGGCCTCCGCCCCCGCCTCGGCATTGCGGGCGACGCCCACGACTGCATCCTTTTTACCGAGGTTGATCAGTTGGACGCCCATGGTGTCACGCCCGGTTTCCCTGATCTCGTTGACACGGGTGCGGATCACACCGCCGCCGAGGGTGATGGCGAGGATCTCGTCGGTCTCCTCCACCACCAGCGCCCCGACCAGGGAACCCCGGTCCTCGACGATCTTGGCCGCCTTGATGCCGAGTCCGCCGCGCCCCTGGACCCGGTACTCGTCCACACTGGTGCGCTTGGCGTACCCGCCATCGGTGGCGGTGAAGACGAACGTACCCGGTCGCACGACATTCATCGAGAGCAGTTCGTCCCCTTCGCGGAAGCTCATGCCCTTCACGCCCGAGGTCGCACGGCCCATCGGCCGCAGCGACTCGTCCGTCGCGGTGAACCGGATGGACTGCGCCTTGCGGCTGACCAGCAGCAGGTCGTCGTCCGGGCCGACCAGCTCGGCGCCGATCAGCAGGTCCTCGCTGCCGTCCTCGGTCTCCCGCAGGTTGATCGCGATGACACCGCCCGAGCGGGGGGAGTCGTAGTCCTTCAGCGAGGTCTTCTTCACCAGGCCCGACCGGGTGGCGAGCACCAGGTAGGGCGCCGCGTTGTAGTCGCGGATGGCCAGCACCTGGGCGATCTGCTCGTCGGGCTGGAAGGCCAGCAGGTTCGCCACGTGCTGCCCGCGGGCGTCGCGCCCGGCGTCCGGCAGCTCGTACGCCTTGGCGCGGTAGACCCGGCCCTTGTTGGTGAAGAACAGCAGCCAGTGGTGGGTGGTGGTGACGAAGAAGTGGTCGACGATGTCGTCTTCCCGCAGCTTCGTGCCGCGCACGCCCTTGCCACCGCGCTTCTGCGAGCGGTAGTCGTCCGTCTTGGTGCGCTTGACGTAGCCGCCACGGGTGATCGTGACGACGATGTCCTCCTCTGCGATCAGGTCCTCGATGGACATGTCACCGTCGAAGGGGACCAGGGCCGAGCGCCGGTCGTCGCCGAACTTCTCGACGATCGCCGTCAGCTCCGTGCTGATGATGCCGCGCTGCAGCTCGGGCGAGGCCAGGATGCGGTTGTACTCGTTGATCTTCGCCTGGAGCTCGTCGTGCTCCTGGACGATCTTCTGCCGCTCCAGGGCCGCCAGGCGGCGCAGCTGCATCTCCAGGATCGCGTTGGCCTGGATCTCGTCGATCTCCAGCAGGCCCATCAGGCCTTCACGCGCCACGTCCACGGTCGCGCTGCGCCGGATCAGTGCGATGACCTCGTCGATCGCGTCCAGGGCCTTCAGCAGACCGCGCAGGATGTGGGCGCGCTCCTCGGCCTTGCGCAGCCGGAACCGCGTCCGGCGGACGATGACCTCGATCTGGTGGGTCACCCACTGCTTGATGAACTGGTCCAGCGAGAGCGTGCGCGGTACGCCGTCCACCAGCGCCAGCATGTTGGCGCCGAAGTTCGTCTGCAGGTCGGTGTGCTTGTAGAGGTTGTTCAGCACCACCTTGGCGACGGCGTCGCGCTTGAGCACGATCACCAGGCGCTGTCCGGTGCGCGAGGAGGTCTCGTCGCGGACGTCGGCGATGCCGCCGACCCGGCCGTCCTTCACCAGGTCGGCGATCTTCTGCGCCAGGTTGTCCGGGTTGACCTGGTACGGCAGCTCGGTGACGACCAGGCACTGCCGGCCCTGGATCTCCTCGACCTCGACGACCGCGCGCATCGTGATGGAGCCGCGGCCCGTGCGGTACGCCTCCTCGATGCCCTTGCGGCCCACCACCAGGGCGCCGGTCGGGAAGTCGGGGCCCTTGATGCGCTCGATGAGGGCCTCGAGCAGCTCCTCGTTGGACGCCTCCGGGTTGGCCAGGTACCACTGGGCGCCCTCGGCGACCTCGCGCAGGTTGTGCGGCGGGATGTTGGTCGCCATGCCGACCGCGATGCCGGCGGAGCCGTTGATCAGCAGGTTGGGGAAGCGCGACGGCAGGACCGTCGGCTCCTGGTTGCGGCCGTCGTAGTTGTCCTGGAAGTCGACGGTGTCCTCGTCGATGTCCCGGACCATCTCCATGGACAGCGGCGCCATCTTGCACTCGGTGTACCGCATGGCGGCGGCCGGGTCGTTGCCCGGGGAACCGAAGTTGCCGTTGCTGTCGACCAGCGGCATGCGCATCGACCACGGCTGGGCCAGGCGCACCAGCGCGTCGTAGATCGAGGAGTCGCCGTGCGGGTGGTAGGTACCCATGACGTCGCCGACGACACGGGCGCACTTGTAGAAGCCGCGCTCCGGGCGGTAGCCGCCGTCGTACATCGCGTACAGCACGCGCCGGTGGACGGGCTTGAGGCCGTCCCGGACGTCGGGCAGCGCGCGGGACACGATGACGGACATCGCGTAGTCGAGGTAACTGCGCTGCATCTCCGTCTCGAGGCCCACGGCCTCGATCCGCGTCGTGGTGTCCGCCTCGGCGTCCTGCGGGGTGCCGGGCGTGACAGGGGTGTTCTCGTCGGCCATTGCTGGTCAAAGTCCTTTCGGGCGGCGGCTGATGGGGGCCGACTCAGATGTCGAGGAAGCGGACATCCTTGGCGTTGCGCTGGATGAAGGAGCGCCGGGCCTCGACGTCCTCGCCCATCAGCACCGAGAACAGGTCGTCGGCGAGGGCCGCGTCGTCCAGGGTGACCTGGCCGAGCACACGGTGGTCGACGTCCATCGTGGTGACCCGCAGTTCCTCGGCGTTCATCTCGCCGAGGCCCTTGAAGCGCTGGATCGAGTCCTCGCGCACGCGCTTGCCGTTCTGGCGGCCCAGCTCGATCAGGGCGTCGCGCTCGGGGTCGGAGTACGCGTACTCGAAGTCGTCCCGGCCCCACTTGATCTTGTAGAGCGGGGGACGGGAGAGGTACACGTGGCCCGCCTCGACCAGCGGCCGCATGAAGCGGAAGAGGAAGGTCAGCAGCAGGGTGTTGATGTGCTGGCCGTCCACGTCGGCGTCCGCCATCAGGATGATCTTGTGATAACGCAGCTTCGAGATGTCGAAGTCCTCGTGCACACCGGTGCCGAAGGCCGAGATCAGCGCCTGGATCTCGGTGTTCTGCAGGATCTTGTCGATCCGCGCCTTCTCCACGTTCAGGATCTTGCCGCGGATCGGGAGGATCGCCTGGTACTGCGGGTTGCGGCCGGACTTGGCGGAGCCGCCGGCGGAGTCACCCTCGACGATGAAGATCTCGCACTTGGCGGGGTCGTTGGACTGGCAGTCGCTCAGCTTGCCCGGCAGCGACGCCGTCTCCAGCAGGCCCTTGCGACGCGTCAGGTCGCGCGCCTTGCGGGCCGCCACGCGGGCGGTGGCCGCCTGGATGGACTTGCGGATGATGTCCGAGGCCTCGTTGGGGTTGCGGTCCAGCCAGTCCGTCAGGTGCTCGTGCACGACCTTCTGGACGAAGGTCTTCGCCTCGGTGTTGCCGAGCTTGGTCTTCGTCTGGCCCTCGAACTGCGGCTCGCCCAGCTTGACCGAGATGATCGCGGTCAGACCCTCGCGGATGTCCTCACCGGTGAGGTTGTCGTCCTTCTCGCGGAGCAGCTTCTTCTCGCGCGCGTACTTGTTGACCAGCGTGGTCAGCGCGGCGCGGAAGCCCTCCTCGTGGGTGCCGCCCTCGTGGGTGTGGATGGTGTTGGCGAAGCTGTAGACACCCTCGCTGTACTGGGTGTTCCACTGCATCGCGACCTCGACGGAGAGCAGCCGCTCCTTGTCCTCCGCGTCGATGTCGATCACCGACGGGTGGACCGGCTCGCCCTTGCGCGAGTTCAGGTACTTCACGAAGTCGACGATGCCGCCCTCGTAGTGGTATGCGACCGAACGCGGCTGGCCCTCGTTCTCCACGTCCGCGTGCTCGGGACGCTCGTCGGTCAGCGAGATGGTCAGGCCCTTGTTGAGGAAGGCCATCTCCTGGAAGCGCCGCGACAGCGTCTCGAAGGAGTACTCGGTGGTCTCGAAGATGTCACCGTCGGCCCAGAAGGTCACGGTGGTGCCGGTCTCCGCGACCGGCTCGTTCTTCTGCAGCGGGGCGGTGGGCACACCGAGCTTGTAGTCCTGGGTCCAGCGGAAGCCCTCACGCTTGACCTCGACCGCGACCTTGTTCGACAGCGCGTTCACGACCGAGACGCCGACGCCGTGCAGACCGCCGGAGACGGCGTAGCCGCCGCCGCCGAACTTGCCGCCCGCGTGCAGCACCGTGAGCACGACCTCGACGGCGGGCTTTCCCTCGGACGGGACGATGTCCACCGGGATGCCGCGGCCGTTGTCGACCACGCGCACGCCGCCGTCGGGGAGGATCGTGACGTTGATGGTGTCCGCGTGACCGGCCAGTGCCTCGTCGACGGAGTTGTCGACGACCTCGTACACCAGGTGGTGCAGGCCGCGCTCGCCCGTCGAGCCGATGTACATGCCCGGGCGCTTGCGAACCGCGTCCAGGCCCTCAAGGACGGTGATCGCGCTGGCGTCGTACGCCCCGCCGGAGGCGGGCGCGGCGGAGCCGTCAGCTGCGGACGTATTGATCTCGTTGGGGTTGCCGGAATCGGCCACGAAGCGCCCTTTCTGGCACAGCATGAGCGGGGTCCCGCGGCGCGGAACCGGCTGCATCACTCGACATCGTTCGACTGGTCCCGCTGGGGTCCCCCGGTGCCGGAGGCCAGGGGCGGGCGGTACTGCTACCAGTCTACCGGTAGCGCCGACATAGATGGGGCTTTGGCGGTACCTGAGTTCCCGTGTACCCGACGGAAGTACCTCCAGCCGACTCCCCACACGCGGACCGGGTCCCAAAACGGCTCACGCGGGCGCACAGGGCTTCGACCCGATTACGCACAGCAGGTTCCCGGCCTATCCGTACGTATCGCCTGGCCCACGGCTCCCGGGAGCACGCAGACGGCCGTACGAACGCACCGGTCCTCCCGGCCCCAGGACCTTGATCAACTTCACGGTGCCGTGCCCGAGATCGGCGTTCAGCCTGGCCACGAGCGTCGGGGCGAGCAGCCGCAGCTGGGTCGCCCAGGCCGTGGAGTCGCACTGCACCGTGAGGACCCGTTCCTCCTCGTCGTACCGCTGCGGCTGGCAGTGCAGGGCCACGTCGTCGCCCACCAGTTCCGGCCAGCGGCCCATCACGCCGCCCACCGCCGCGGGGGCCTCCCAGCCGCGCTCGGTGATCAGCCGGCTGATCGCGGCGCCCAGGGGCAGCGGGTCCCGCCCGTCCGCCCGCGCACCACTGCGCAGGCCTCCGCGCCGGGCCTGCTTCTTCTGCTGGGCGGCCGCGCCCCTCGCGCGGGCCTGCTCCTTGGCGGCGCGCAGCGCGACCCTGGCCAGGTCGACGCCGGACACCGGCTTGTCCTGGACGCCCGGCTCCTGCCCCGGCTGCTGCGGTGGCTGCTGGTCCGTCATGCCCGCTCCACGCCGCCGTCCTCCACCGCGTACCGGGCGCCGACCAGCACGTCCGGTACGTCGTCGTCCACCGCCGCCGTCACCAGCACCTGCTCACCGGGGGCCACCAGCTCCGCCAGCCGGGTGCGGCGCCGGGCGTCGAGCTCGGCGAAGACGTCGTCGAGCACCAGCACCGGTTCGCCGCCGTCGGCGCGCAGCAGGTCGTACGAGGCCAGGCGCAGCGCCAGCGCGTACGACCAGGACTCGCCGTGGCTCGCGTACCCCTTGGCGGGGAGCTGTCCCAGCTTGAGGGAGAGGTCGTCCCGGTGCGGACCGACCAGGGTCACCCCGCGCTCGATCTCCTGCTTTCGGGCCTCGCCCAGGGCCTCCAGCAGCAGTCCGTACAGCTGCTCGCGGCCCGACGCCCCGGCGATCCGTTCGCCGATCGAACTGCGGTACTCCAGGACGACGGGGCCCCCGCCCGGTGCCAGCTGCTCGTACGCCTTGTCCGCCAGCGGCTGCAGGGCCTGGGTGAGGTCCAGGCGCTGGGCCAGCAGCTCGGCGCCGGCCCTGGCCAGGTGCTGGTCCCAGATGTCGAGCGTGGACAGGTCGGCCCCGCGGCCGCCGTGGCGGCGGGCCATGGCGGCCGACTTCAGCAGGGTGTTGCGCTGCTTGAGGACCCGCTCGTAGTCGCTGCGGACGCCCGCCAGCCGGGGCGCCCGGGCGGTGAGCAGCTCGTCGAGGAAGCGCCGGCGCTCCCCGGGGTCGCCCTTGACCAGGGCCAGGTCCTCGGGGGCGAAGAGCACCGTCCTGACTATCCCCAGCAGGTCGCGCGGGCGGACCTGGGAGGAGCGGTTGAGCCGGGCCCGGTTGGAGCGGCCCGGATTGATCTCCAGCTCGATCAGCTGTTGCCGCTCGCCCTGCACCACGGACGCCCGCACGATCGCCCGGTCCGCGCCCATCCGCACCAGCGGGGCGTCGCTCGCGACCCGGTGACTGCCGAGGGTCGCCAGGTAACCGACCGCCTCGACCAGGTTGGTCTTGCCCTGGCCGTTGGGGCCGACGAAGGCGGTGACGCCCGGGTCGAGCGGGACCTCGACCCGGGCGTAGGAACGGAAGTCGGCGAGCGACAGATGCGCGACGTGCATGGCTGCGCGCCGCCTCCTTCCCGTGGGTGTGACTAGTGCTTCTCGACGGCGTGGCCGCCGAACTGGTTGCGCAGCGCGGCGATCATCTTCATCTGCGGGGAGTCGTCCTGGCGGGACGCGAAGCGGGCGAAGAGCGACGCGGTGATCGCGGGCAGCGGCACGGCGTTGTCGATGGCCGCCTCGACGGTCCAGCGGCCCTCGCCGGAGTCCTCGGCGTACCCCTTGAGCTTGGCGAGGTGCTCGTCCTCGTCGAGGGCGTTGACGGCCAAATCCAGCAGCCAGGAGCGGATGACGGTGCCCTCCTGCCAGGAGCGGAACACCTCGCGCACGTCGGTGACCGAGTGGACCTTCTCCAGCAGCTCCCAGCCCTCGGCGTAGGCCTGCATCATGGCGTACTCGATGCCGTTGTGGACCATCTTGGCAAAGTGGCCGGCGCCCACCTTGCCGGCGTGGACGGAACCGAAGTTCCCCACCGGCTTGAGGGCGTTGAATACCGGCTGCACCCTCTCGACGTGCTCGGGCTCGCCGCCGTACATCAGCGCGTAGCCGTTCTCCAGGCCCCAGACGCCGCCGGAGACACCGCAGTCGACGAAGCCGATGCCCTTGGCGGCCAGCTCCTCGGCGTGCTTCTCGTCGTCCGTCCAGCGGGAGTTGCCGCCGTCGACGACCACGTCACCGGGGGAGAGCAGGTCGCCGAGCTCGTCGATCGTCGCCTGGGTCGCGGCGCCGGCCGGCACCATCACCCACACCACCCGCGGGGCCGCGAGCTTGTCCACAAGTTCCTGCAGGCTGTGGACATCGGCGAGATCCGGGTTGCGGTCGTAGCCGACGACAGTGTGACCGGCCTGGCGGATGCGCGTGCGCATGTTCCCGCCCATCTTGCCGAGACCGATGAGACCGAGCTCCATCGTTGATCCTTCGTTCGAAGCCTGCCTGACCTACGTCGAGCCTACGTCGGTACCTGCAGGGCGACGCGACCGGACAGGCCTCGCGTCAGCCTGACAGCCGGACCGGCATGATCAGGTACTTGTACGCGTCGTCGGCCTCGGCGTCGACCGCCGGACGGCCGCTGAGCAGCGCGGGCTTGGTCGACGTGGTGAACGACAGCTGCGCCACCGGCGAATCGATCGCGCTCAGGCCGTCCAGCAGGAAGGTCGGGTTGAAGGCGATCGAGATGTCGTCGCCCTCCAGCTTGGCGTCCACACGCTCCACAGCCTGTGCGTCGTCGCTGGAACCCGCCTCCAGGGTCAGCACGCCCTGCTCGAAGCTCAGCCGGACCGGAGTGTTGCGCTCGGCCACCAGGGCCACGCGCTTGACGGCCTCGACGAACGGAGCGGTCTCGATCACCGCGACGGAGTTGAACTCGGTCGGGAAGAGCGTCCGGTACTTCGGCAGGTCGCCCTCGAGCAGGCGGGTGGTGGTGCGGCGGCCCGCGCCCTCGAAGCCGATCAGACCCTCGCCCGCGCCGGAGCCGGCCAGGGCGATGGCGACCGAGTCGCCGTTGGTGAGGGACTTGGCGGTGTCCAGCAGCGTCTTGGCGGGCACCAGGGCGACCGCGGAGATGTCCGGGGTCTCCGGCTTCCACAGGAACTCGCGGACCGCGAAGCGGTAGCGGTCGGTGGCGGCCAGGGTGACCGTGTCGCCCTCGATCTCGATCCGCACACCGGTGAGCACCGGCAGGGTGTCGTCACGGCCGGCGGCGATCGCGACCTGGGCGGCGGCCGCGGCGAAGACCTCGCCGGGGACGGTGCCGGAGGCGGTCGGCATCGCGGGCAGCGCCGGGTACTCCTCCACAGGCAGGGTGTGGAGTGTGAATCGCGAGCTGCCGCAGACGACGCTCACGCGCACGCCGTCGGTGGCGATCTCCACAGGCCTGTTGGGGAGCGCCCGCGAGATGTCGGCGAGCAGCCGGCCGGAGACCAGGACGGTGCCGTCCTCCTCGACGTCCGCCTCCACGGAGACGCGGGCCGAGACCTCGTAGTCGAAGCCGGACAGGCTCAGCTGGCCTTCCTCGGCCTTCAGCAGCAGGCCCGCCAGGACCGGCACCGGGGGACGGGCCGGGAGACTGCGGGCCGCCCAGGCCACTGCCTCCGCGAGTACATCGCGCTCCACCCGGATCTTCACCGGAACCGCCTCCTGCTGTTGCTGGCTGTCTGTGGCCGACTGTCTCTTGGCCCTGCTGGCCCTCTTGCCGGAGAACAGTCTGACAGCCGCCACGGACATGCGGTGCGGGTTGCGGTCAAGCCGGAGGGCGGGGAGGCGGACGGCCCGCGGCTCGGTTGTGCACAGGCCCCACTTCGAAGCAGGTTCCCCGGTAACTATCCCTGGTCGTAGTAATAGGGGGTGTGGATACCGTGGATAAGTGGTCCCGGTGCAGGTCAGGCCCTGTTTTTTATCCACCGCGCCTGTGGGTGGAGCCCGTGGACAACCCGGCCGATCTGTGGACGCCCGGAAGTTGTGCACACGCGATTCACAGGGAGGCTCCGGTTCTCCCCAGCGCTGTCCCCAGGAATACCCAGGTTCTCCCCAGCCCAACCCACCACGTTGGTGTGATGCGGTTCACTCCGATCGGTGAGCGGGTGTGTTCCGTTGCCGAACAGTGGACAGGACTGTGGAGAAGTGGCCCCTGACTGGGGACAACGAGCCCCTGCCTGTGGGCGGCCGGTGGACAACCGGGAGGGCGGCCTTGTGGGCGGCCGGAGCGTCCACAGTCTGTGGATCAGGGTTGCCCACAAATCCACACGGCCTCCAGCAGCCCGAATGAGTATCCCGCGGCCGTGCCTGTGGACACGTTCGGGACAACCCGGGCATCCCCAGGCTGTGGACGGGGGAAAACCGCCCCCGCCTGTGGAGAGACGTTCCTGTCCCCAAGACACGGCCGGCGCAATCGAACAACGAGAAGCGCCCCGGGAGTTGGCCCGGGGCGCTGTGGAGGTCTCGGTGGACGCCGAGGGCGCTGCGCTCAGCTCTTGATGCGGTTGGTGAGCTCGGTGACCTGGTTGTAGATCGACCGCCGCTCGGCCATCAGGGAGCGGATCTTGCGGTCCGCGTGCATGACGGTCGTGTGGTCGCGGCCGCCGAACAGGGCGCCGATCTTGGGCAGCGACAGGTCCGTGAGCTCACGGCACAGGTACATGGCGATCTGCCGGGCCGTGACGAGCACCCGGCTGCGGGAGGAGCCCGAGAGGTCCTCCACGTCCAGACCGAAGTACGAGGCGGTCTCCGCCATGATCGCCTGCCCGCTGATCTCGGGGACGGAGTCCTCCCCGCCCGGGATCAGGTCCTTCAGCACGATCTCGGTGAGCTGGAGGTCCACCGGCTGCCGGTTGAGGCTGGCGAAGGCCGTCACGCGGATCAGCGCGCCCTCCAGCTCGCGGATGTTCCGCGAGATCCGGGAGGCGATGAACTCCAGCACCTCCGGCGGGGCGTTGAGCTGCTCCTGCACGGCCTTCTTGCGGAGGATCGCGATCCGGGTCTCCAGCTCGGGCGGCTGGACGTCGGTGATCAGGCCCCACTCGAAGCGGTTGCGCAGCCGGTCCTCCAGGGTCACCAGCTGCTTGGGCGGCCGATCCGAGGAGAGCACGATCTGCTTGTTGGCGTTGTGCAGGGTGTTGAAGGTGTGGAAGAACTCCTCCTGCGTCGACTCCTTGCTCGCCAGGAACTGGATGTCGTCGACGAGCAGGATGTCCATGTCGCGGTAGCGCTTGCGGAACGCGTCCGCCTTGCCGTCGCGGATGGAGTTGATGAACTCGTTGGTGAACTCCTCGGAGCTCACGTAGCGCACCCGTGTCCCCGGGTAGAGGCTGCGGGCGTAGTGCCCGATCGCGTGCAGCAGGTGCGTCTTGCCGAGGCCGGACTCCCCGTAGATGAACAGCGGGTTGTACGCCTTGGCCGGTGCCTCCGCGACGGCGACCGCCGCGGCGTGCGCGAAGCGGTTGGAGGCGCCGATGACGAAGGTGTCGAAGAGGTACTTGGGGTTCAGCCGCGCCGTGGGCTCGGCCGGGCCCACGGAACCACCCGAACCGCTCGCCCCCGTCCCGGCGCCCGTGGCGGAACCGGCACCACTGCCGCCACCGGTGCGCGGCGTCGGCATGGTGGGCATGGCCGGCCGCTGCGGCGGCACCGGCTCCGGACGCCCCTGAGGCTGGTGGGGCGGGGGGATCTCGTAGCGGGAGGCGGGCGGCCGGTACGGCTCGCGCTCCTGGTAGTCGCCGAAGTGCTGTTGCTGCCAGCGGTCCTCGGGCTCGTGGGGCGGCCAGCCGCCGGCACCGCCGGTGGACCCGACCGCGTGGTCGGGGTAGGCCGGGCGCATCCGCGGGACCTCGCCGTAGCCGTGCGGCTGCTCGCCGTACCGGGCGGGCTCCGCCCCGTACACGGGGGGCTGCTGCTGGCCCTGGGACTGTGGTTCGGGGGCGACCGGGGCCGGCGGCGCGGGGGCCGCCTCCGGTTCGCCGCCCGAGGCCACGGCGATGGCGATGCCCACGGGGTGCCCGAACTCACGGCTGAGGACATCGGTGATCAGCGGGAGGAGCCGTCCCTCCAGCACGCTCTTGGCGAACTCGTTGGGGGCGGACAGCACCGCCGTGCCCGCGACGAGCGCCAGCGGCTGCGTCCGCTGCAGCCACTCCGCGTCCTTCGGCTTGAGGTCGTCGCTTTCGGCGAGCAATTTCTGCAGGACCCTGGGCCACACTGAGGCAAGATCGGCAGTTACGTCAGCCACAGTGCACGCTCTCTCGTCGGTCGCTGGTTGGTGCCGATGGGTCCCACGAAGGTGTGGTTCTTGGGACGGACGGGAATGTTTCGGGGTTCGGCCACGGTAGTCAGCGCGGGCTACCTGGTTCAAGTCGTTGTCCACAGGGTGTGCAAAACCACGTCCGGATGGCGGTGCCGACGGCCCGCGCCCCGGCGGGTTTGACCTGATGCCGCGGCCCCGCGTACCGTAACCAGGTCGAGTTGTCGATGGCTGCTGCCGCCTGCCTACCGATGGGCGAGGATCACCAAGGTGATCGTCAAGCGGTGCACACCTGAATGTTCCGCGAGCTTCTCGTGGGCGCACGGTGACAGCCAGGCGACGCCCCGCCACCACCCGATTCATCCTGGAGCCCCCGAGTGAGCAAGCGCACCTTCCAGCCGAACAACCGTCGTCGCGCCAAGACCCACGGCTTCCGGCTGCGTATGCGTACGCGTGCCGGCCGCGCCATCCTCGCGACCCGCCGCAGCAAGGGCCGCGCCCGTCTGTCCGCCTGATCGCACCGAAGCGCGAGGTGTGAGTCGTGCTGCCCACCGGTAATCGGCTGAGGCGGCGCCAGGACTTCGCGACGGCGGTACGTCGAGGACGCCGGGCCGGACGGCCGCTCCTGGTCGTCCACCTGCGCACCGACAGTGACACAAGGGACCCGCACGCGGCGGGGGGGAGTGCTTCCCCGGCGCGTGCGGGTTTCGTCGTGAGCAAGGCCGTCGGTGACGCCGTGACCCGGAACCTGGTCAAGCGTCGGCTTCGTCACCTCGTCCGCGAACGTCTGTCCGTGCTGCCCCCCGGTAGCCTGGTAGTCGTACGAGCGCTGCCCGGTGCGGGTGACGCAGACCATTCACAGCTGGCCCGAGACCTGGATGCCGCCCTCGGGAGGCTCCTGGGGGTGGCGCTATGAAGTACCCGTTGCTGGCCTTGATCAAGATTTACCAGTGGACCATCAGCCCGTTGCTCGGTCCGGTCTGCAAGTACTACCCCTCGTGCTCCCACTACGGGTATACGGCGATCGATCGGCACGGCGCGATCAAGGGCACTGCCCTGACCGCGTGGCGGATCCTGCGTTGCAACCCGTGGTCGCTCGGCGGTGTGGACCATGTCCCCCCGCGCAAGCGACCGCCGTGGCACGCTCGCCTGCGCGAAGCCCTCCGGGGTGACGCACCAGGCGGGTCCGTTACTCCCGAGCCCGTCGAGACGCCTCATGCCCAAGGAGCCTGACCGTGGGGATCTTGAACCCCCTCTACGCCGCCGTTTCGTGGATCATTGTCCAGTTCCACTCGCTGTACGGCCTTGTCTTTGACAAGGACGGCGGCCTGGCCTGGGGTCTGTCGATCGTCTCTCTGGTGGTCCTGATCCGGATCTGCCTGATCCCGCTCTTCGTGAAGCAGATCAAGTCGACCCGGAACATGCAGGCGCTCCAGCCCAAGATGAAGGCGATCCAGGAGCGCTACAAGAACGACAAGCAGCGCCAGTCCGAAGAGATGATGAAGCTGTACAAGGAGACGGGCACCAACCCGCTCTCCTCGTGCCTTCCGATCCTGGCGCAGTCCCCCTTCTTCTTCTCGCTGTACCACGTGCTGAGCTACATCGCGCAGGGCAAGCAGGTCGGCGTGATGAGCCAGGACCTGGTCAACAGCGCCCAGAAGGCCCACATCTTCGGCGCCCCGCTCGCCGCGAAGTTCACCGACAGCGCTGACAAGCTCGCCACGCTGGGCGCCTCGGTCACCGACGTCCGCGTGGTCACCGTCGTCATGATCATCCTGATGTCGGCCTCGCAGTTCTACACGCAGCGCCAGCTGATGACGAAGAACGTCGACATGACGGTGAAGACGCCGTTCATGCAGCAGCAGAAGATGCTGATGTACGTCTTCCCGATCATGTTCGCCGTCTTCGGCATCAACTTCCCCGTCGGTGTCCTCATCTACTGGCTGACCACCAACGTGTGGACCATGGGGCAGCAGATGTTCGTCATCCGCCGGAACCCGACCCCCGGCAGCCTCGCCTTCCAGCAGCGCCAGGAGCGCCTGAAGGCCAAGGGCAAGCTGAAGGACGAGCCCGCCGCCGGCAAGGAGCCGCAGGACGCGGCGCCGGTGAAGCGCAGCCAGCCCAAGCGCCAGACCAAGTCCCAGCGCCAGACGGGCGGTCCCGCGCAGCCGGGTGCTGCTGCCGGCGGCACCAAGCCGAAGCCCAAGCCGGGCGGCGGAACGACCGCGGGCACCAAGCCCAAGCCGAGCAGCGGCGCGGACAAGCCGAACCTGTCGAAGAAGAAGTAGTAGAGGAGTCCTGCCGTGACGGACGGCAACACCACCGACGCGCTCACCCGCCTCGAGCAGGAGGGCGAGATCGCGGCCGACTACCTCGAGGGGCTGCTGGACATCGCCGACCTCGACGGTGACATCGACATGGACGTCGAAGGGGACCGCGCTTCGGTCTCCATCGTCGGCGACCCGTCGAGCCGTGACCTCAACAAGCTCGTCGGCCGGGACGGTGAGGTGCTGGAGGCGCTCCAGGAGCTGACCCGGCTCGCGGTCCACCGGGAGACCGGCGACCGCAGCCGGCTGATGCTGGACATCGCCGGTTTCCGGGCGCAGAAGCGGGCCGAGCTGACCGAGCTGGGCGAGAAGGCGGCCGAGGAGGTCAAGGGCTCCGGCCAGCCGGTCAAGCTGAAGCCGATGACGCCCTTCGAGCGCAAGGTCGTGCACGACGCCGTGGCCGCCGCGGGGCTGCGCAGCGAGTCCGAGGGCGAGGAGCCCGAGCGCCGGGTGGTCGTCCTTCCGGCCTCCTGAACCTCCCCCGGTCTCAGCGGTACTCACTCGGCCCCGTCTGTTCGCAGGCGGGGCCGAATCTTGTCAGCCTGGAGAAGGCCCGTAACAACGGAAGGACGGTTCTCGTGACGGAGGCAGCGGCGGAGCTTCCCCCGGCGCCGGAGGCGGCACGTGAGGTGTTCGGGGAGCGCTTCGCGGACGCGGTGCGGTACGCGGAACTGCTGGCCGACGCGGGGGTGCGTCGAGGGCTGATCGGTCCGCGGGAGGTGCCCCGGCTGTGGGAACGCCATCTGCTGAACTGCGCGGTGCTCGCCGAGGTGATCCCCCAGGGCGTCTCGGTGTGCGACGTGGGCTCGGGGGCGGGACTGCCGGGCATTCCACTGGCACTGACCCGGCCGGACCTCAGCATCACCCTGCTGGAGCCGCTGCTGCGCAGGACCACCTTCCTCGAGGAGGCCGTGCGGCTGCTGGGGCTGTCCAACGTCGTGGTGGTGCGTGGACGGGCCGAGGAGATGGTGGGCAAGGTGCCTCCGGTGGACGTGGTGACCGCGCGCGCCGTGGCCCCCCTGGACCGGCTCGCCGGCTGGGGGCTTCCCCTGCTCCGTCCGCACGGGGAGATGACCGTCCTCAAGGGCGACACGGCCGAGGAGGAGCTGAAGGCGGCGCGTGCCGCGCTGAGCCGTCTCGGTGCCGTGGAGACCTCCGTGGTCCAGGTCGGCGAGGGGATCGTGGATCCGCTGTCGACCGTGGTGCGGGTGCTCGCGGGGGAGAGCCCCGGCGGTGTCCGTGCGGCGACCCGGAGGGCCAAGGCGGCCCGGGAGAGCCGACGGCGCCAGCGCTGATCGCGGCCGGGGTCGTGTGCTCCATACAAACGGCCATACGTACATGATCCGGAGTGTCGTGTAGGAAACGGTCGCCGCGCTGCGCATCGTGTTTCACGTGAAACGGCGCTCTCTGCTTCCAGGAATCCTCGGCCGCGCCCGTGCCGCGGCCGAATCGCTCTCTCATCGAGCCGTCGAGATGACCCATTCAGCGACCCAACCGGTGGATTCATCCACAGGAGAACGGCCCTCACTGGTTCGTGACCCCGAAAGCATGGCAGGCTCTGTTCATTGCGAGCTTGTAGTCGAGGAGAGTGAATCCTTGCGGTCCGACGCCAACATCGCGGGACCGATGGCCGATCCGGTCCCCGGTCCCCGTACCGAGTCGTTCGGGGATGATGTTTCACGTGAAACACCGCCCCCGATGGACGACACCCCCATCGGCCGTGCAGCCCAACTGGCCGTGGAGGCGCTGGGGCGGGCCGGTGAAGGACTCCCCCGCCCACCCCAGACCCGAGTGGTCGTGGTCGCCAACCAGAAGGGCGGGGTCGGCAAGACCACCACCACGGTCAACATGGCCGCCTCCCTGGCCCTGCACGGGGCCCGGGTGCTGGTCGTCGACCTCGACCCCCAGGGCAACGCATCCACCGCCCTCGGGATCGACCACCACTCCGAAGTCCCCTCCATCTACGACGTCCTGGTCGAGAGCAAGCCGCTCTCCGACGTCGTCCAGCCGGTGCCGGACGTGGAGGGCCTGTTCTGTGCCCCCGCCACCATCGACCTGGCCGGGGCCGAGATCGAGCTGGTCTCGCTGGTGGCCCGGGAGAGCCGGCTGCAGCGGGCCATCGAGTCCTACGAGCAGCCGCTGGACTACATCCTCATCGACTGCCCGCCCTCGCTCGGTCTGCTGACCGTCAACGCCATGGTGGCCGGTGCCGAGGTCCTCATCCCCATCCAGTGCGAGTACTACGCCCTGGAAGGACTGGGCCAGCTGCTCCGCAACGTGGAACTGGTCCGGGGCCACCTCAACCCGAAGCTCCACGTCTCCACCATCCTGTTGACCATGTACGACGGCCGGACCCGGCTCGCCTCGCAGGTCGCCGAAGAAGTGCGCACCCACTTCGGCAAGGAGGTGCTGAGCACGAGCATCCCGCGCTCGGTCCGCATCTCGGAGGCCCCCAGCTACGGCCAGACGGTGCTGACCTACGATCCAGGTTCGAGCGGAGCGCTGTCGTACCTCGAGGCGGCACGCGAGATGGCCCTGCGCGGGCTGGGACGCACCCAAGAAGTCAATGAGCAGAACACGTCGGAGGGGATCCAGTGAGTGAGCGACGCAGAGGACTCGGCCGTGGTCTCGGCGCGCTGATTCCCGCCGCACCGAACGGTGCGGACGCGGCGGCCGCGACCGCGGTGGCGACGGCGGCGAACGCCGCCCCGGTCCTGGCGCCGGAACGAGGGGTCGCCGTCGCCAAGGTGGCGGCCCTGGTGGAACAGCAGGGCCGTGAGGGCACCGCTGCGATCCCGGTTTCACGTGAAACCCCGGAAGCCATCGCGGCCCAGGAGCCGCCGATGGTGGCAGGGGCGTACTTCGCCGAGCTGCCGCTGGACGCGATCATCCCCAACCCGCGTCAGCCGCGTGAGGTCTTCGACGAGGACGCGCTGGCCGAGCTGGTCACCTCCATCAAGGAGGTCGGCCTCCTGCAGCCGGTCGTCGTCCGTCAGGTCGGACCGGAGCGCTACGAGCTCATCATGGGTGAGCGTCGCTGGCGGGCCAGCCGTGAGGCGGGCCTGGAAGCCATCCCGGCGATCGTGCGGGCCACCGAGGACGAGAAGCTTCTCCTGGACGCGCTGCTGGAGAACCTGCACCGTGCCCAGCTGAACCCGCTGGAGGAGGCGGCCGCCTACGACCAGCTCCTCAAGGACTTCGCCTGCACGCACGAGCAGCTCGCCGACCGCATCGGCCGCTCCCGCTCCCAGGTCTCCAACACCCTGCGCCTGCTGAAGCTCTCCGCGCCCGTACAGCGCCGTGTGGCGGCCGGTGTGCTCTCCGCCGGGCACGCACGGTCCCTGCTCGCCCTGGAGGACGTGGAGGACCAGGACCGGCTCGCCAGCCGGATCGTGGCCGAGGGGCTCTCGGTGCGCGCGGTCGAGGAGATCGTGCATGTGATGAACTCCGAGTCCCAGCCGACGAGGAAGGCCCCGTCCCCCCGGGCCGGCAAGCGGATGTCCCCCGCGCTGACCGATCTCGCCCTGCGGCTCTCCGACCGCTTCGAGACCCGGGTGAAGGTGGACCTCGGGCAGAAGCGCGGAAAGATCGTCGTGGAGTTCGCCTCGATAGAGGACCTGGAGCGCATCCTCGGCTCGATGGCCCCGGGTGAGGGCGAGGTCCTCGAGCGGTCGCTCACCGAGGAGACCGACGAGGAGGAGTGATCCTCTCCCCGTCATGTGACGGGCCGCAACTTCTGGGCGGGTCGCATCCCGAGAGGGATGTGGCCCGCTTTTTGCTGTGCCGTTCGCGTTGCTCCGGTGTCGGACTTGTCCGCTCACGGATACGATGCGTACGGGATGGAGCACTACCTCCGAGGAGGGGCTCATGCGATCGGTGCGGCGCGTCGGAGTCGAGCACGATTGGCAGAAAGCCGCCCTCCTCGCAGCGGGGCTTGGGCTGGGCGCCGTGGGTGGCTTCGTCGGCAGTTGGGTCCACGACAGAAACGAGGGTCAGACCTCATGGGGCGTCGGCTCGTTCCGCTCACGCTGGACAACCTCCCGGATCTCCCCAACCGCTGCCGCGCGTGCGTCTTCTGGGAACTCGATCCGGTAAGCGGTGAGGCCGCCGTCCAGGCCGGCAAGCCCGAACTGGAGAAGGAAGCCTGGATCTCCGCGGTGCTTCTGGAGTGGGGTTCCTGCGGCCGTGTCGTCTACGTGGACGAGGTGCCGGCCGGCTTCGTGCTCTACGCCCCGCCGGCCTACGTGCCGCGCTCGACGGCCTTCCCCACGAGTCCCGTCTCCCCCGACGCGGTCCAGCTGATGACCGCCCGCATCCTCCCGGGCTTCCAGGGACAGGGACTGGGCCGGGTCCTGGTGCAGTCGGTGGCCAAGGACCTTGTGCGACGGGGCTTCCGGGCGATCGAAGCCTTCGGTGACGCGCGCTGGGAGGAGCCCGCGTGCGTGCTCCCGGCCGAGCACCTGCTGGCGGTCGGGTTCAAGACGGTGCGGCCGCACCCGCGGTTCCCCCGGCTGAGGCTGGAACTGCGGACGACGATCTCCTGGAAGGAGGACGTCGAGATGGCGATCGACCGGTTGCTCGGCGCCGTGCAGAAGGAACCGGCGCTGCGGCCCCTGTGACGGACGAAGGGCCCGCCCCTCACGGGGGCGGGCCCTTTCGTGTCCGTCTGCGGTGCTCAGCCGATGAAGTCGGACAGGTCGCGCTCGATGGCGGCCTTCGGCTTGGCGCCGACGATGGTCTTCACGACCTCACCGCCCTTGTAGACGTTGAGGGTCGGGATCGACATGACGCCGTACTTGGCGGCGGTGACCGGGTTCTCGTCGATGTTCAGCTTGACGATGGTGATCTGGTCGCCGTGCTCCGCGGCGATCGCCTCCAGGGAGGGGGCGATCTGGCGGCACGGACCGCACCACTCGGCCCAGAAGTCGACGAGCACGGGCTTGTCGCTGGACAGGACCTCCTCGTCGAAGGTCGCATCGGTCACGGTCTTGGTGTTGCCGGCCACGGCTGTCTCCTCGGTGTGTAGGAAGGGTGGTTGTTCGTGCGGTGCGGTCAGACGACCGCGGCGACGGTCTGCTCGGGCTCGCGGGTGTGCTCGCTGCCCGCGTCGCTCAGAGCGGCGAGGTAGCGCTCGGCGTCCAGGGCGGCGGAGCAACCGGTGCCCGCGGCGGTGATCGCCTGGCGGTAGGTGTGGTCCACGACGTCGCCGGCGGCGAAGACACCCGGGATCTTCGTACGGGTGCTGGGGGACTCGACCTTGAGGTAGCCCTCCTCGTCCAGGTCGAGGATGCCCTTGAACAGCTCGGTCCGCGGGTCGTGGCCGATCGCGATGAAGAGTCCGGTGACCGGCAGCTCGGAGGTCTCGCCGGACTTGGTGTTCCGCAGGACCAGGCCCGAGAGCTTGCCGTCGCCGTTGATCTCGGCGACCTCGTTGTCCCAGACGAACGAGATCTTCGGGTCGGCGAAGGCACGCTCCTGCATGGCCTTGGAGGCGCGGAGGGTGTCCCGGCGGTGGACGACCTTCACGCTCTTGGCGAAGCGCGACAGGAAGGTCGCCTCCTCCAGGGCGGTGTCGCCGCCGCCGATGACGGCGATCTCGTGGTCCTTGAAGAAGAAGCCGTCACAGGTGGCGCACCACGAGACGCCGCGACCGGAGAGCTGGTCCTCGTTGGGCAGGCCCAGCTTGCGGTGCTGGGAACCGGTGGCGATGATGACGGCCTTCGCCCGGTGGACGGTGCCCGCGGAGTCGGTGACGGTCTTGATGTCGCCCGCGAGGTCGACCTCGACGATGTCGTCCGGGATCAGCTCGGCACCGAACCGCTCGGCCTGGGCCCGCATGTTCTCCATGAGGTCGGGGCCCATGATGCCGTCGCGGAAGCCGGGGAAGTTCTCCACATCGGTCGTGGTCATCAGAGCACCGCCGGCCGTGACCGCCCCTTCGAAGACCAGGGGCTTGAGGGAGGCGCGGGCGGTGTAGAGCGCGGCTGTGTATCCCGCCGGACCGGAACCGATGATGATCACGTTTCGGACGTCGCTCACGGGTGCTTCCTCGTCTCTGCTGTGCCGACTCGCCGGGTGCCTCGGCGACGGGACCATTGTCATCCCGCCTAACGGATCCTACGGTCCGGGCATTCCCATCGGCGCGGCGCTAGCGAGGGTATGTCTCCTCACGGAGGAGGGTGCCCGTGTCGGGGGGCTGCGCGGTGGCGCACGAGGCGTCCACGACGTAGGCGTCGACCAGTGCGGGGTCGCCCTCGTGCGGCATCACGACCAGGTAGGAGTCCATGCCCTCGTACCTGCCCCGCTGGAAGGCGATCGGGGCCTCCCGGCGGTCGACGGCCCCCAGGACGCAGGACGGCGCGGCGCTGTCCATGCCGACCATGGGGGACTGCCCCTGGGGCTTGCTCTCCGGGCCCTTGCTCGTGCGGTCTGTCAGCAGATCGTGTACCTGCACGCCGAGTATGTCGGCGTCAGCCTTGGCACCCGCATCGGAGGCCGACGACGACTGGCTGTCGGAGCTTCCCCCGGCGTTCCAGCCGGACTGGGCGAGGACGGTCCCGAGACCGAGCACGGCGGCCACGGAAGCGGTGATGAGGATCCCCTTCCCCCAGCGGCGACGGGACCGGGTGCCCGGGCGGCCGGGCCCGCTGGGACCGGTGCCGCGGCCGGTGGGCCTTCCGTCTGCCGGGGCCGATGTTTCACGTGAAACACGGGACGGCTCCGTGGTCTCTGTTTCACGTGAAACATCGGCCCCGCCCGCGGCGAGCAGTGCCTCGGCGGCGAGTGCGGCGTCGATCCGGCCCGCGATGTCGGCCGGCATCCGGGGCGGGCCGGGGAGGGTGCCCAGCAGCCCCCGGATCTCGTCCAGCGAGGCGTGGACGTCGGCGCAGAGCGCACAGCCGTCGATGTGCCCGCGGACGTCGGCCGAGCGCTCGGGCGGGAGGATGCCCTCGGTGAGCGCGGAGATCTCGGCGACCTCGGGGTGCTCGTCCGTACCCGTCGTCGACGTCATGGGTGTCCACCTCCGCCCTTCGTGAAGCCGTGGCCCGGCCGGGCCTCCGTCTCTGGGACGGATGCGTTCTCCGTCCGGTTCCTTCCCCCTGGGTGATCGCCGCTACTCCCCGGCGCCTCCCGTAGATGGGAGAGGAGCGGCAGCAGTCGTGCCCTGCCGCGGGCGCATCTGCTCTTGACCGTCCCCGTCGGCACGTCCAGGACGGCGGCGGCCTCGGCCACGGGGTAGCCCTGCATGTCGACCAGGACCAGGGCGGCCCGCTGCTCCACGGGGAGCGTCCCGAGCGCCCGCAGCAGTTCCCGGTGGAGCTCGCCCCGCTCGGCGGGGGCCGCGGCGGACTCATGGGGTTCGAGTAGTTCCTCGAACTGCTTCTCGTCCGTGACCGGAGCGGTGCGGCGTGAGGCGGCCTTGCGTGCCCGGTCCAGGCACGCGTTCACGGTGATGCGGTGCAGCCAGGTCGTGACGGCCGACTGCCCGCGGAAGGTGTGGGCGGAGCGGAAGGCCGAGACGAGCGCGTCCTGCACGGCGTCCGCGGCTTCCTCGCGGTCCCCCAGGGTCCGCAGCGCCACCGCCCACAGCCGGTCGCGGTGCCGGCGGACGAGTTCCCCGAAGGCGTTCGGGTCCCCCGCGACATGACGGGCGAGGAGGTCGCTGTCGCTGACCTCCCCGCCCGTTCCTTGCGTGCCCACCGTCCCCCTCCCCGCGGGGCTATTGCCCCTCGAACCTCACGTCGGTGATGGCCTGCTTGTACCCCGACCCGCTGAAGTTGTCCGCCGGAGAGTTGGGCATGGCCGTCAGCCAGACGAGAACGTACCGCGTCTCCACGGGTTGCTTCGTCGTGAGCTTGGCGGAACGACCGGAGGTCTTGACCGTGGCGATCTTCTTCATGCCCGAGAGGTCGGCCGACGAGGACAACGAGTCCGCTGCGTACAGCTCGACCGTGGTGTGGTCTCCGCCGTAGTAGAGGCCTATCGTCGCCGTGCTCAGCTTCTTCACGGCACCGAGGTCGTAGACGATGCCGACCCCCTTCTTGTAGGGGGCGAGCACCGGGCCCTTCTGGAAACTCCTGCTGCGCCAGTAGCTCCCGGCGTCCTGGTCGTAGGTGAGCTTCACCTGGTCGGTGTGCTGCGGCGTGCCGTCCGGGTAGTACTCGGCGGCGTCCTGGACCGGCAGCGGCTTCAGCGTCACTTGGTTCGCGCCGCCGTTGTCGCTGCCGCCGTCGCCGCCCGTGTTGTGGGAGGTGGAGGTCCCTCCGGACCTCGCCTGGTTCTCGCGGTCCATCAGGGTCTCCGCGAGCTGCCAGCTGCCGAGGCCGAGGGCGACGATGAGGAGGGCCGAGACGGACCACTTGAGGGCCTTGCCGGTGCGGCCGGGCAGGGCCGGGGG
>NZ_JARAVO010000086.1:0-35386 GCF_033792805.1 Streptomyces sp. PA03-1a | reverse complement strand
GACCCGGGGCGCGGGGTGGGCGGGTCGAGCGGCGGGTCGGCCGCGCTGGTCGCCGCGGGGGCGGTGCCGGTGGCGCACGCCAACGACGCGGGCGGTTCGATCCGCATCCCGGCGTCCTGCTGCGGGCTGGTCGGGCTCAAGCCGAGCCGGGGGCGCACCCCGTGCGGGCCGCTCGCGGGTGAGGCGGCGTTCGGGCTCCAGGTGGAGTTCGCCGTGACCAGGACGGTACGGGACGCCGCGGCGCTGCTCGACGCCGTGGGCGGGCCCTCGTACGGCGACAAGTACCCCCTCCCCGCGCCCCCGTCGCCGTACGCGCGGGCGGTGCGCTCCGACCCGGGGCGGCTGCGGATCGCCCTGACCACCGCCGCCTGGACGGGCACGCCCGTGGATCCGCAGGTCGCCGCCGTCACCGTCGACGCGGGCAAGGTGCTGGAGTGGATCGGGCACCGCGTCGCCGAGGACACACCGCGCCTGGACGCGGACGACCTCGTGGAGGCCACCGCGCTGGGCGCGTTCGCCAGTGGCGGCGCGCTGCTGCGGGCGGCGCCGCGCCTGGACCGCTCACTGCTGGAGGCGGTGTCGCGAGCGGTGCTCGCCGAGACCGAGGCGTGCACGGCGCTCGGGCTGATGGCGGCGGTCGACGCGCAGCACCGCGTGACCCGCGCGGCGGGCCGCTTCTTCACCGCGTACGACCTGCTCGTCACGCCGACGCTCGGCGCGCTCCCCGCGCCGCACGGCACCCTCGGCCACGACGACTCCCGGCACACGGTGCGCTCCTGGCTGCGGGAGCTGTTCGCGTACGGGCCGTTCACGGCGGCCTTCAACGTCTCGGGGCATCCGGCGGTGAGCCTGCCGCTCGGCCAGAGCCGCGAGGGGCTGCCGGTCGGGGTGCAGCTCGTCGCCGCCCAGGGCCGGGAGGACCTGTTGCTGGGCGTGGCCGCGCAGTTGGAGCAGGCCGTCCCCTGGCGGGACCGCAGGCCGCCGTTCCTGGTCGGCTGACCCCTTCCCGCGCGAGCGGGGCAGCCCGCGCTCAGCTGCTGCTCGGGCTGGTGCCGGTGCCGTTGGTGGGCGGGAAGGCGTAGACGTGGCCCGGGGTGACGATCTTGGTCATCGCCTCGGCGAAGAGGCTGCTGGGCTCGTTGCCGCCCACGGCGGTGTCGGTGTTGAGCAGCACGACCATGGTCGCCTTGGCGTCGGGCAGGTACACGGCGGTGCTCTGGTAGCCGGGCAGCGATCCGTTGTGCCCGATCCAGCCGTGGTTGTCGAAGAGGCCGAGGCCGTAGCCGATGCCCGGGTACGAGGTGGGGAGGAAGGTCGTGCGCTGCGCCTGGGTGGCCTTGCTGAGCAGGGTGCCGTCGGCGACGATGCGGGCCCAGGCCCGCAGGTCCTGCTGGTCGGAGATCATCGCGCCGGCGGCCCAGGCCCAGGAGGGGTCCCAGTTGGTGGCGTCGCCTTCCTTCCCGTCCTTGGTCTGCCGGGTGTAGCCGCGGGCGTGCGGGTTCGGGAAGGCGCGCCCCGCGGGGAAGACGGTGTGCTTCAGCTTGGCCGGATCGAGCACGTCACGCCGCAGGTAGTCGCCGAACGGCATGCCGCTCGCCTTCTCGATCACCAGGCCCAGCAGGACGGTGTTGGTGTTGGAGTACTGGAAGCGGGAGCCCGGGGTGGCCTGCGAGGGGTGCTGGAAGGCGTAGGCGAGCAGCTCGGCGGGGACGAACCCCCGGTTGGGGTCGGCCTTGAGGGCCTTCTGGAAGTTCGGGTCGTCGGTGTAGTTGTAGAGCCCGCTGCGCATCTCGGCGAGCTGCCGCAAGGTGATGGCGTCGCCGCCGGGCACGCCGTCCACGTACCGCGAGACGGGGTCGTCGAGTCCGGCCTTCTTCCGGTCGACGAGGGTCAGCAGCGCCGTCACGGTGAAGGTCTTGGTCTCGCTGCCGATCCGCATGTTGAGGTCGGGCGACATGCGCGCCTTCGACTTCGTGTCCGCCACGCCGAGGGCGCGTACGTAGGAACCCTTGCCTGGGGCCCACAGCCCCACGATCGCGCCGGGCACACCGGTCCTCTTCAGGGTGTCCGCCATCGCGCCGTCGAGCTTCTTGACGACGTCGCCGGAGAGCGCCGGGAAGTTCCCGCCGGCGCCCGGTGACCCGCTGGGGGAGGCCTGCGCGGGGGACGCGGACGCCGGGGAGGCGGAGGCCGGGCCCGCCGTGCGGTCCTCCTCCTCGGCCCGCGCGAGCGGCGAGGCCGGAGCCGACCTCGCCGTCCGGGTGGCCTCGGGGGAGCGGGTGGTGTCCGCGGGCCCGCCGCACGCCAGGGCCGTGGGGAGCGCGGCGGCGGCCAGGACCGCGGCGACCGCCTTGCGCACGGTGCCGCGGAGCCTGGGCGGACGGGCGCACGGGTGCGTCATGTCAGTGCCTTTCGGCCGTGGGGACGGGGCGGGGCGGGGGCACGCCATCGCGAACGTAAGCCGCCGGCCGCGGTGCGGCGACCGGGCGGCGGGCGGCGCGCGGCCGAGCGGGTGACGTCCGTTGCGGGGGCGGGTCTTGACGGTGCGTCGGGTCATTGGTTGAGTGGCTCATCCACTGACCCATGGAGGTGTGATGGAAGCGCTGCCGCGCACGTCGATCGTGGACGTCCTGGAGGACCGGATCCGCGAGGAGATCCTCACCGGCCGCCGTCCCGCGGGGACCCTGCTGCCGCCCGAGCGCACGCTGGCCGAGGGGTACGGCGTCACCCGCACCACCCTCAAGCACGCCTTCGGGCGGCTGGTCCAGGCCGGACTGCTGGAGACGCGGCACGGCGTCGGTACCAGGGTCCGGGACTACGAACGCCTCGGCGGCGCCGACCTGCTGCCCATGCTCGTCCGGCACGACGCGCGCTGGCTCTCCGAGATCTTCGAGGTGCGGCGCGGGGTGGGCGCCCTGATCGCCGGCGCGGCGGCGACCCGGGCGAGCGGCGCCGCACGGACCCGGCTGCGGGACCGGGTGGAGGCCGTGCGCACGGCCGGGGACCCGGACGCGGTGCAACTGGCGGACGCCGAGGTGCACCGGGCGCTGGCCCGCGCCACCGGCAACCGCGTCTACGTGCTCCTCACCAACACCCTGTTCAACGCCTACCTGCCGATGCGCCGTCACCTCGCCGGCCCCTTCCAGGACGCGGAGGAGGCGTACGGACGGCTGGCGCCGGTGGTCGCCGCGGTGGAGGAGGGGGACGGTGCAGCCGCCCGCGCGGCGGCGGAGGCGTATCTGACGGCGACCGAGGAGATCATGCGCGAGGGGCTGAAGTCCCGGTGAGCGCGGGACGGGGGACGGTCTTCGCCGAGACCATGACGGGGACCGTACGGCTGCGCGGCGAGGACCGGGAGCGGCCGGTACGGCTGGAGCTGACGGCGCGCAGCGACGACCTCTTGCTGCCGCACCGTACGACCGTGGCCCGCGCCACCGGTCGGCTGCGCATCGCGGGCCGCGCCGACGCCGCCGCCACCGGCACGCTGGAGGTCTCGCCGCTGGCCCGGCGGCGCATCCACTACCGGCTGGAGTTCGCACTCGACGGCGAGCGCTGCCTCCTGGAGGGCTGGAAGTCCGTCACCCCGCGGCGGCCGCTGGCCTCGATGACCACGCTGCCCTTCACCCTCACCGCCGGGGACGTCCCGGAACCGGCCGGCACGGGCACGCTGCGCTTCCGCACGGCGTCCTCGCTCGTGCCGTTCCTGGCGAGCTTCCGCTTCCCCCGCCGGGACGACCCCCGGGCGCAGTGGGCACCGCGCTGGGACGGCGCCGCGGGCCGCACCGAGGTCTGGTACACCACGGCCACCGACCCCGCGACGGGCACCGGCCTGTGGCTCCACCACGAACTCGTCGCCCCCGCCGACGGATCCCCCGCCTTCGCCCACGGCTGGGCCGCCGTCTTCCCCCCGGACGGCAAGGGCCCGGTGGAGCACGCCCGCTTCGGCCCGTCGCCCTGGCGTCCCGCGACGGGCGCCGAGGGGTTCACGGCCGACGGCGTCGAGGCCGTCCCCGGCCGGCTACGCGGCACGGCGGGCGACCTCGCCTGGGACCTCACCGAGGACGCCGGCGCCGAGCAGCCGCTGTACACCTTCCCGCGCTGGTCGTGGCGGCATCCGCTGCTGCCCGCCGCGCAGATCGTGCCGTCGCCCCGCGCCCGGTACACGGGCACCGTCCGCCACGGCGGGGGCGAACTCGGCCTGCGGGCCGCGCCCGGGGCCTCGGCCCGCATCTACGGCCATGGCAACGCCCGGCGCTGGGCCTGGCTGCACGCCGACCTCGGCGACGGGGACGTGCTGGAGGTCGTCGCCGCCGTCTCCACCCGCCCGGGCCTGGACCGGCTGCCTCCGCTGGTGTTCCTGCGGCTGCGCAGGGACGGCCGCGACTGGCCGCGCGGCGGCCTGCGCCCGGCCCTGGGGCGCGCCGGCCTCGGCCGCTTCACCGCCGAGATCGGCCTGCCGCGCTGGACGGTGACCGGCCGCGCGGGCGGGCGCCGGATCACCGTACGGGTCGACCAGCCGGCCGAGCGCACCCTCGCCCTCGACTACGCCGACCCCGACGGCTCTCCCGCCGTGTGCCGCAACAGCGAGACCGCCGACGCCCACGTCGTGCTGGAGCGCAGGGGCCGCGGCGGCTGGCGCACCGAGGCGGAGTGGACGCTCGCCGGCACCGCCCACGCAGAAGTGGGCGACCGGTGAGCGCCGCCGTCCGCGGCCTGGTGGCGGCGCTGCTCGCCGACGCGGGCGACGGCGACTGGACCACGGGCGTGCCCCGCCGGCTGGACGGCCTGCTGGCGGCGATGCCCGCGCGGACCCGGCACGGCTTCCGCGCCGCGGCGGCCGCGGTGGACCTCTACGCGGCGGCACGCACCGGGCGGCGGCTGGACCGGCTGGGCCCGGGGGAACGGGAACGGGTGCTGGCGGGCCTCGCCGCGCGGCCCGCGCTGCTGCCCCTGCTCGACGTGGTGAAGGTGCCGGTGCTGCTGGCGGCCGGCACCGAACGGCTGCTGGCGCAGCCGCCCGGCGCCACGGCGCCCGTGGCGCCGGAGGACCCTGCGCTGGACTGCGTGCCCGCCGGCGAGTGGCCGGACCGCTCCCGCGCGGACGCCGTCGTCGTCGGCTCGGGCGCCGGCGGGGCGATGGCGGCGCGCACCCTGGCACGGGCGGGACTGCGGGTGGTCGTCCTGGAGGAGGGCCGGCGGCACACCACCTCGGAGTTCGGACGGCGGGCCCCGCTCGACCGGTTCGCCGAGCTGTACCGGGACGGCGGCGCGACCCTCGCCCTCGGCAACCCCCCCATGGTCGTGCCGACCGGGCGCGCCGTCGGCGGCACGACGGTCGTCAACTCCGGCACCTGCTACCGCACTCCGGACCGTGTGCTGGCCCGGTGGCGCGAGGAGCACGGGCTCGGGGACCTCGCGGACCCGGTGGCCTTCGGCGCGTACCTGGACGAGGTGGAGCGCACCCTGCGCGTGGCCCGCCAGCCGCAGGACGTGCTGGGCCGCAACGGCGCCCTCGCCCTGCTCGGCGCGGGCGGCCTCGGCTGGCGCGCGGCGCCCCTGCGGCGCAACGCCCCCGGCTGCCGGGGCTCGTGCCAGTGCGTGGTGGGCTGCCCGTCCGGGGCGAAGCAGAGCGTCCAGCTGTCGGTGCTGCCGCAGGCGTGCGCGGCCGGGGCCCGGATCGTGACCGGCGCCAACGTGCGGCGGGTGCTCACCGAGCCCGACCGGCCGGGCGGCCCGCGCGCCTGCGGTGTGGCGGTACGGCGGGCGGACGGCAGCGAACTGGAGATCCTCAGCCCGCTGGTCGTGGTGGCCGCGGGCGCCCTGCGCACTCCCCCGCTGCTGCGCCGCTCCGGCCTCGGCGGCCACCCCCGGACCGGCCGCAACCTGGCCGTGCACCCCGCCACCAGCGTCGCCGGGCGGTTCGCCGAGCCGGTCGCGGACGGCGGCCCGGCGGTGCTGCAGAGCGTCGGCGTGGAGGAGCTGCACGAGGACGGCATCCTCGTCGAGGCGACCGCCCCGCCGCCCGGCATGGGCTCGTTCGTGCTGCCGGGCGTAGGCCGGGAACTGCGCGCGGAGCTGGAGGACTCCGGACGGCTGGCCACGTTCGGCGCGATGATCGCGGACCGGCCCGGCGGACGCGTCCTCGGCCGCGAGGGCGGCCTGCTCCGCTACGACCTCGACCCCCGCGACGGCCGCCGACTGCTGCGCGCCGTCCGCGCGATGGGCGACCTGCTCTTCGCCGCCGGGGCCGAGGAGGTCCTCACCGGCGTCCCCGCCGCGCCGCGGGCCCGTACGCCACGGGAGCTCGCGTCGGCCCTGGAGGGGGTGACGGCACGGCAGCTGCACCTGTCGGCCTTCCACCCCACGGGCACCGTCGCCCTCGGCGCGGACCCGGAGGTGGCGCCGGCCGACCCCGCGGGCCGGCTGCGAGGTGTGCACGGGGTGCTGATCGCCGACGCCTCGGCGCTGCCCAGCTGCCCCGAGGTGAACCCGCAGCTCAGCATCATGGCGCTGGCCCTGGCCGTCAGCGAGGGCGCGGTGCGGGCGGCCGGCTGAGCGGTCAGCGGGGGCGCAGCACCGCGCAGGTCGTCGTGCCGTGCGCGTAGAGCTTCCCGTCGGCCGCGCCGGTCACCCGGGCCTCGGCGGTGGCCGTCGTCCGGCCGACGTGGAGCGCCACGCCCTCGCAGCGCAGCGTGGACGTCCCGGGGAGCACCGGCCGGATCATGTGCACCCCCAACTGCACGGTGGTGTACGCCGATCCGGCCGGGAGGCGGCTCATCACGGCCGATCCGAGCGCCGAGTCCAGCAGGGTGGCGAGGAAGCCGCCGTGCACCGTGCCCATCGGGTTGAGCAGGTGGTCGCCGGGGTCGCCCTCGAAGACCGCGCGCCCGTCGCCGACCTCGACGAAGCGGAAGCCCAGGGTGCTCATGATCGAGGACTCGGGGAAGCGGCCGTCGATCGCGCCCTGCAGGACCTCACGCCCGGTCAGCGCCAGGAGTTCTGGGGTGGGATCGGGGCGCGGCTCCCAGGTGTGGGTGCGCGAACGGGTGGCGGTGGCGGCCTCGTACGTCGTCATGGCACCGACGCTAGGCGTCGGCCCGGCTCGTCGGCAGTGGCGTATCCGGCAGCTTGGATACCGTTCCCGACACGGCCCCCGGCACCCCTGCCGCGCCGTGGCGCAGGTCGAAGGCGGGCGACTCGGACCTGATGCGCGGGAGCGTGAGGAAGTTGTGCCGCGGCGGCGGGCAGCTCGTCGCCCACTCCAGCGAACGGCCCCAGCCCCACGGGTCGTCCGTCCCGACCGGCTCGCCGTACTTGGCGGTCTTCCACACGTTGTAGAGGAACGGCAGGATCGACAGGCCCAGCAGGAAGGAGCTGATCGTCGAGATGGTGTTCAGCGTGGTGAAGCCGTCGGCGGCCAGGTAGTCCGGGATGCGCCGCAGCATGCCCTGCGTGCCCAGCCAGTGCTGGACGAGGAAGGTGCCGTGGAAACCGGCGAAGAGCGTCCAGAAGGTGATCTTCCCCAGGCGTTCGTCGAGCATCTTGCCGGTGAACTTCGGCCACCAGAAGTGGAGTCCGGAGAACATGGCGAAGACGACGGTGCCGAAGACGACGTAGTGGAAGTGCGCCACCACGAAGTAGGAGTCGGAGACCTGGAAGTCCAGGGGCGCCGACGCCAGGAGCACCCCGGTGAGCCCGCCGAAGACGAAGGTGACGAGGAAGCCGGTCGCCCAGAGCATCGGCGTCTCGAAGCTGAGCGAGCCCTTCCACATCGTGCCGATCCAGTTGAAGACCTTCACCCCGGTCGGTACCGCGATGAGCAGCGTCATGAAGGAGAAGAAGGGCAGCAGCACGCCGCCCGTGACGTACATGTGGTGCGCCCAGACCGTCGCCGACAGTCCGGCGATCGAGATCGTCGCCGCGATCAGGCCGGTGTAGCCGAACATCGGCTTGCGCGAGAAGACCGGTATGACCTCGCTCACGATCCCGAAGAAGGGCAGCGCGATGATGTAGACCTCGGGGTGCCCGAAGAACCAGAACAGGTGCTGCCACAGCAGCGCTCCGCCGTTCGCCGGGTCGAATATGTGCGCCCCGAACTTGCGGTCCAGCTCCAGCGCGAGCAGCGCCGCGGCCAGCACCGGGAAGGCCATCAGCACCAGCACACCGGTGAGCAGCACGTTCCAGGTGAAGATCGGCATCCGGAACATCGTCATGCCCGGGGCACGCATGCAGATGATCGTAGTGATCAGGTTGACCGCGCCGAGGATGGTCCCGAAGCCGGACAGCGCCAGCCCCATGATCCACAGGTCGCCGCCCACGCCCGGCGAGTGCGCCGCGCCCGACAGCGGTGAGTAGGCGAACCAGCCGAAGTCGGCCGCGCCCTGCGGGGTGAGGAAACCGCCCACCGCGATCAGCGAGCCGAAGAGGTAGAGCCAGTACGCGAGCATGTTGAGCCGGGGGAACGCGACGTCGGGGGCACCGATCTGCAGCGGCATGATCCAGTTCGCGAAACCGGCGAACAGCGGGGTCGAACATCAGCAGCATCACCGTGCCGTGCATCGTGAAGAGCTGGTTGAACTGCTCGTTCGACATGACCTGCAGCCCGGGGCGGGCGAGCTCGGCGCGCATCAGCAGGGCCATCACCCCGCCACCGCAGAAGAAGGCGAACGCCGTACCGAGGTAGAGCGTGCCGATGGCCTTGTGGTCGGTCGTGGTCAGCCATGCCACGGCGGACGCCGTGCGTCGCGGGAACGTGAGCCTCATGCCCGGTAGGTGTCCGGGCCCGCCCGCGGCGTCACGCGGGGAACGTCACAGCGGCGGGGTGTGATGATCGGTCCCGTGGCGGACACCAAGCGGTCATGAGCACGGACGAGACGCGGTCACAGGCGTTCGCCGCTGCCTACCGCGAGCACTACTGGGCGGTCAGCCGCTACGTCGCCCGGCGGACGGCCGGGCGGGCGGCGTACGACGAGGTGGAGGAAGTGGTGGCGGAGGTCTTCGCCGTCGCCTGGCGGCGGCGCGCCGAGCTCCCCTCGTACGTGCTGCCCTGGCTGTACGGCGTCGCCCGCAACTGCCTGGCCAACAGCGTGCGCGGGCAGGGGCGGCGGCGCAGGCTGCTGGACCGGATCGGGAACCACGAGACGGCGCACGGCACGCACCTCGTGCCGAGCCCCGGCACCGAAGCACCCGGCGCCTGGGTGCACGAGGCACTGGGGCGGCTCGCGGCGGCCGACCAGGAGGTGCTGCGGCTGACCGCCTGGGAGGAGCTGGACGTCGGGGAACTGGCGGTCGCCCTGGGCTGCGGGCGCTCCGCGGCCGCCATGCGCCTGCACCGGGCGCGCCGCAGGCTGCGCGAGCAGATCGACCGCATGGGGATGACCGTGACCCAGGAGGGGCCATGACCGAGCTGGAGCCGGAGCTGGAGCTGCTGCGCCGGGCCGATCCCGTGCCTGCCGGCGATCACCGCTGGCGCGACCGCCCCCTGGACGCGCGGGCCGAACTCGGGCTGCGGCGGCTGCTGGCCTCCGGACCGGCACCTGGAGCAGCAGCCGGAGCGGCACCCGTCCCCGCGCCCCGACGGACCGCCCGCCGGGTGGGCGGCCTCGTCACGGGCCTGGCCGCGGTGGCGGCGACCGTGGTGGCCGTCCTGGTCGTCGTGCTCTCCGGGGCCGGCACCACCCCGGCGGTCGCCGCCCCCGTGGCGCTGCGTCCGCTGGCCGGGTCGCGGGAGGTCCCGCTGACCGAGGTGGCCGGCGCGGCCAGGGAGGCGGCGGCGCGGGGCGGCGGCCCGGGCACCCGCCGCGGGAGCCACGTGATGATGTGGAGCATGGGCATGGAGGCGGGCCCGGGCGGCCGCCCGCCCGTCACCCTGCCCGAGGAGCACCTCACCCGCTGGAAAGCCGACGGCAGCGGCACCGAACTGGTCGTCGCCACCGACCCGCGGCATCCCGGGGAGCCGGTGATCAGCGACTCCGGCGGCTCCCCGCACACCGTCGCGGACGGCGAGGTGCTGCACCGCGCCGCGTACCCGCCGGGCACCCTCCCCCCGTACGGCCGCTCGGGGACCGAGCCCCCGGACTCCGCGGAGGAGCTGCGGGCGTACCTGTCCCAGGTGTACGGCTGCGCCTGCGCCGGCACCCCGGAACTGGTGGACGCGCTGGCCTCGCTGCTGCGGGACTGGACGCCGGGGCCCGCCGGCACCGCCGCGGTCGACGAGCTCCTCGCCGCCGCCCCCGGCCTGCGGCCTGCCGGTACGGTCACCGACCGGCTGGGCAGGCGGGGCCAGGCCTACGTCCACGACGCGGCCGGGCTGCGCCGCATGGTCGTCCTCGACCCGGCCGACGGGCGCGTCCTGGGGATCGAGGAGACGTACACGCAGGACCAGCCCGAGTACCGGGTGAAGGCCGGCGACGTCATGTCGTACCAGGCCTGGATGGACTGACGCCCGGGGCGCGCAGCGCCGGGACGGGGGGCGGGGCCCGGCGCCCCGCCCCCGCGCGGCGGTCAGCGCGCGGCGGTCAGCGCGCGGCCAGGACCGCCAGGCGCGCCGCGGAGGTGCCCAGTCCGGTCGGCCCGGTGGGCAGCCGGCCTCCCCCCACCGGGCGGCGCAGCTCCTCCTCGTCGTAGCGGCGGCAGCCGCGGTGCCAGGTCAGGATGCCCGCGAGCCAGTTCCGCAGCTCGCGCACATAACCGTCCAGCACCGCCCGCGCGTCCGTGCCGAGCCCGAAGTCCTCGTACAGGACCGGGAGTTCGTTGGCGGCGACGTGCTGGAACTGCCGCATGCGCCCGGTCATCAGGTCGTGGACGACGGCGAGCGAGGCCTGCTCGTCGCAGTCGAAGAAGTTCTGCACGACCAGCAGGGCGTTGTGGATCTCGCCCTCGTACTCGATCTCCTTCTGGTACGAGAAGACGTCGTTCATCAGGCAGGCGTAGTCGGCGGCGGAGTTCTCCAGCGACCGCATCGGCCCGCTGCGGTACACCTCCTCCGGCACCCGCTCGCCGTGGCCCAGCCGGCACAGGCTCATCGTCAGGTCGGAGCCGAAGGTGTGGCGGCGCATCTCCAGGTAGTCGACCGGGTCGGGGATGCGGTTCTGCGCCTGGTTGGCCAGTTCCCACAGCCAGCTGGCGGTCATGTTCTCGACGGCCGTGCGGAAGCGGCGCCGCGCCTGCGGCTCCATCGGCCCGGCCGTCCGCGCCCACAGGTCGGCCAGGCTCCGCTCCAGGGCGCTGACCGGGGCCGGGGCGGCGGAGCCGTCGACCGGCATGAAGGCCGACAGCCGCTCGTTGGCCGCGCGGGCGCCGGCCAGGTCGCGGGTGCGGCCGTACACGGCGGGGAACCAGTCGTCGGCGTAGGTGCCCCAGGTGAGCCAGCCGGAGGTGAGGTCCAGCCCCTCGGGGGTCGCGTCGGGGTGGATGCCGGCGGCGCAGAGCGGGAAGTCGAAGGCGGTCAGCTTGTGCTCGTCCCACACGTGGGAGTGCGGGACCCCGGGCTGCGGCAGCAGCAGGCCCATCCGGTGCGCCCAGTCGACGACGTGGCGCCGGGCGGCGTCCAGGTGCGGGCTGAGCGTGGCCGGGAAGGGCATGAGGAAGTCGGGCAGCGGCGTCGGCCCGGTGCGCCGCGGCACATGGGTGAAGCCCCGGGCGCGGGCGACCTCGGCGCGGCCGGTGGTCCGCACGGTGCCCGCCGACAGCCCGAGCCCGCCGGGCAGCGCGAACGGCGACCATCCGGCGTCCGCGGCCCCCGCCCCGCCGCCGTTCATGTAGCGGCTTGAGCGCATGTGCCACTCGTGGCCGCCGGACTGCCAGTCCTGCAGGCCCTTCGCGTACGCCAGCACACGCGCGCACTGCTCCGGGTCGAGCGCGTGCTCGGCGAACAGCGGCGGCAACTCGGTGAGCGCGGTGTTCTCGAACTGCTGCAACCGGGAGGTCAGCAGGTCGTTGACCGACTCCGCGGCCTCCTGCGTCGTGCAGCCGAGGAAGGTCTCCAGGACCAGCACGCCGTTGCTGAGCTCGCCCTCCTCCTCGGTCTCGCGCTGGTACGAGAAGAGGTCGTTGCGCAGGTGCACCGCGTCGGAGAAGGCGTCCCGCAGCACGAGCAGCGGCCGCGCCCCGGCGACGGCGGCCGGCACCTCGGCTCCGGCGGCGTACTCCACCAGCCCCGCCGACCAGGGCGCGCCGCCGACCTTGCGGCGCATCTCGATGTACTCCACGGGGTTGGGCACCCGGCCCGCGTTGATGTTGGACAGCTCCCACAGGGACTCGTTGAGCAGGTGCTCGGTGCTCTCGGCGAAGCGCCTGCGCCAGTCCATGGACATCGCCGGCACCGTACGCGCCCACAGGTCGGCGAGGCCCGCCTCCACCGGGTTCCGCGGCTCGGGCATGCCCTGCGCCAGGTCCATCGGCATGAAGGCGGGCAGCCGGTCCAGGTACGCCTTGCCGCCCTCGCGGTCCTGCGTGCGCTTGAACGCCTCCAGGAAGTGGTCGTCGAAGAAGAAGACCCATACGTACCAGTCCGTCACCAGGGACAGGGCCGGTCCGGAGCAGTCCGGGTGCGTGTACGCGCACAGCAGCGCGTAGTCGTGCGAGTCGAGGTCGCCGGTGTCCCAGATGCCCGAGCCTTCGAGCATCCCCATCTCCCGCGCCCAGCCGCGGGAATGCTCCCGGGCCCGCTCCACGTGGGGATTGAGTCGCGCCGGGTGCGGCAGGTAGAAGTCGGGCAGTTCAAATGGCTGCGTCACTCGTTCAGCGCTACCCGGGGCCGGGGGCGCTATCCGGCATGACGGACAACCCATACGAACGGGTGAAAACACTCCGGGAACACCCCCCGGGAACGGCCGGGGGCCGGCCCGTGCGCCGGGCCGGCCCTCGTCGTCCGCGGAGGTCAGGCCCGCTTCGGGTGCTCCCCCCAGCTCCTGCACAACGCCCAGATGACGAAGACGTCGATGGCGATGACGATGATCGCCCACACCGGGGTGTACGGCATCCACGCGAAGTTCACGACGATGTTGAACGCGGCCAGGGCGACACCGGCGACCCGGGCCCAGTCGGGGGCGTTCTGGAGCAGGGCGGCGCCGACCACGATGACGAGCACCCCGAGCACGAGGTGGATCCAGCCCCAGGCCGTCAGGTTGAACTTGAAGACGTAGTCGCCGAGCCGGACCCAGATGTCGTCCTGCGCGATGGCCGAGATGCCCTCGAAGATCATCACGACACCGGAGACGATGAGCAGCACACCGGCGAAGGTGGTACCGCCCGACGCCAGGCCCGAATGCGGGCGCCCGGTGACCGGCTGTGTCTGCTGGCTCATGAGATGGCTCCCGTCCCTCGCCGCCCGGGCTCGCTGCCCGGACACTCCACACGGTCCGCCCGGCCGGTGGGTACGGCCATCCGCGCTGCGCCGTCCGGGTGACCCACGGGCGGCAAACCCCGGCAGGCGAGATCATCGGTGCATGACGACCACACTCCACCTCGCCCAGCAGCCCGAGGCCGACGCCCTGCTCTCCCGCAGTCCGCTGGCGGCCCTGGTCGGCATGCTGCTCGACCAGCAGATCCCCATGGAATGGGCCTTCTCCGGCCCCTGGACCATCGCGCAGCGCATGGGCCGCGACGACCTCGACTGCGGGGAGATCGCGGCCTACGACCCCGAGGCCTTCTCCGAGCTGCTCTCGCAGAAGCCCGCCGTCCACCGCTACCCGGGGTCGATGGCCAAGCGGGTCCAGCAGCTGTGCCAGTACCTCGTGGAGCACTACGACGGTGACGCCGGGGCGGTCTGGCGCGAGGTGTCCGACGGCCGCGAGCTGCTGACCAGGCTCAACGAGCTGCCCGGCTTCGGGAAGCAGAAGGCGCAGATCTTCCTGGCGCTGCTGGGCAAGCAGCTCGGCGTGACGCCGAAGGGCTGGCGCGAGGCGGCGGGCGCGTACGGGGAGCGGGGCTCCCACCGGTCGGTCGCCGACATCACCGGCCCGGAGTCGCTGGACAAGGTGAGGGCCTTCAAGCAGGAGCAGAAGCGGGCCGCCAAGGAGGCGAAGGCCGCGAAGGAGTCCTGACCCTAACGACGGCGGCGCTTGGACGTGCCGAAGAGGGACCGGGTGATCTCCCGCCCGATCTGGGTGCCGATGGAGCGGGCCAGCGACTGGAAGACACCGCTGCCCATCACCTGCTCCACCACACCCGTCCCCTCCTGCGGGCGTTCCTCGCGCCCTCGCCCGGCAGGACCCGGTGCGGACGGCCGCACGGGCGCCGGCGCCTGCCGCCCGGCCAGCCGCTCGTACGCCGACTCCCGGTCCACCGCCTGCGCGTAGCGCCCGTACAGCGCCGAGTTCCCGATCGCCGCGTCCATCGCCGCGGGGTCGGCGGGACCCATCAGCGACCGGGGCGCCCGCAGCCGCACCGCGGCGACCGGGGTGGGGGCGCCGTCCTCGTCGAGGACGGTGACCACGGCCTCGCCCGTGCCGAGCCCGGTGAGCAGTTCCTCCAGGTCGTACGGGGAGGTGGGGAAGGTGCGCACCGTCGCCTTGAGTGCCTTGGCGTCCTCCGGGGTGAAGGCGCGCAGCGCGTGCTGCACCCGGTTGCCGAGCTGGCCGAGCACCTCGGAGGGCACGTCCTTGGGCGTCTGCGTCACCAGGAAGATGCCGACGCCCTTGGAGCGGATCAGCCCCACGGTCTGCGTGATGGCCTCCAGGAACGCCTTGCTGGCCCCGGTGAACAGCAGGTGGGCCTCGTCGAAGAAGAAGACCAGCTTGGGCCGGTCCAGGTCGCCGACCTCCGGCAGGTCCTCGAAGAGGTCGGCCAGCAGCCACATGAGGAAGGTGGAGAACAGCTGCGGCCGGTCCTGCACGGCGGGCAGTTCCAGCACGGAGACGACGCCCCGCCCGTCGCCGTCCGTCCGCAGCAGTTCGGCGGTGTCGAACTCGGGCTCGCCGAAGAAGGCCCCCGCCCCCTGTGCCTCGAAGGCCGTCAGCGACCGCAGGATCACCCCGGCCGTCGCCGGCGAGACCCCGCCGATCCCCTTCAGCTCGGCCTTGCCCTCGTCGCAGGTGAGGAAGGTGACCACGGCCCGCAGGTCCTTCAGGTCCAGCAGTTCCAGGCCCTTGGTGTCGGCATAGTGGAAGATCAGGCCGAGCGACTGCTCCTGCGTGGTGTTGAGCCCGAGCACCTTGGACAGCAGCACGGGACCGAAGCTCGTCACCGTGGCCCGCAACGGGATGCCCCGGCCCATGCCGCCGAGGGCGTAGAACTCGGCGGGGCAGCCGGCCGGGCTCCATTCCTGACCCACCTCGGCGGCCCGCCGGGCGACGCGGTCACCGGGCACCCCCGGGGAGGAGATGCCGGAGACGTCGCCCTTGACGTCGGCGAGGAAGACCGGCACGCCCTGCGCCGAGAGTTGTTCCGCGACGAGTTGGAGCGTCTTGGTCTTGCCGGTGCCGGTGGCCCCCGCGACGAGCCCGTGCCGGTTGAGCACCGCCAGCGGGACGCGCACGGGCGCCTCCGGCAGCACCCGGTCATCCCACAGCAGGGCGCCGAGTTCGAGGGCCGGCCCCGTAAAGGCGTACCCCTCGGCGATGGCCCGGGCGGCGCCGGGCGGGCTCGGCGTGGTCATGGGCTGCTCCACTGCTCCCGCTATCACCGTATTTGCCCACCATCGCACTCCTGCGCCGTTGCTGCGCCCGTACGCCCTTGCCCGGTAGGCTTTCCGTGTGATCTTCAAGCGCATCGGAAGCGGGCGGCCGTACCCCGACCACGGCCGGAAAAGCACCCGTGAATGGGCGGACGTCGCCCCACGTCCGGTCCGCCTCGACCAGTTGGTCACCACCAAGGGCAACCTCGACCTGGAGACCCTCCTCGCCGAGGACTCGACCTTCTACGGGGACCTGTTCGCGCACGTCGTGAAATGGCAGGGCGACCTCTACCTGGAGGACGGGCTCCACCGGGCCGTGCGCGCGGCGCTGCAACAGCGCCAGGTGCTGCACGCCCGCGTGCTGGAGATGGACTGACCTCCTGACCGCTCCGCGGGCCCGTCTCCGCCGGGGGACTCCTTCGCCCTTTCGGGTTCAAGTGCCCCTCATTGGCCCCGATTGGTTGATCGTTTAGTAGGCCCGGACGCCCGATCGCACTACGCTGCGCACATGAGCATGCTGACGCCCCCTGGCATGGGCGGAAAGTACCGGGTCACCGGGAACCAGTACCCGCGGATGCGCCGCCCCCGGAGCAGGGTGCGCATCGTGGCGGTCGTCGTGACGACCGTCGCCGTTGTCGGCCTGGCCGGCTGGGGCACGCTCCAACTGGTCGACGTCTTCGGCGGCAAGTCCACGCCCGCGAAGAACGCCGCGGCCAAGGCGGAGAACGCCGCCAAGGAACGCACCTGCAAGGCGGCCGCCGCACCGGGCTCGGCCTCGACGGTGCCCACCGCCTTCCCGGAACCCGGGGAGCTCACGGTCAACGTCTACAACGCCACCGCCAAGGGCGGCCTGGCCAAGGACACCGCCGACGAGTTCGCCGCACGCGGCTTCAAGGTGGGCACCTTCGGCAACGCCGACCCCGAGTACGACCGCAAGGTGCAGGTGGCCGCGCTGCTGATCGGCGGCCACGGGCCCAAGGCCGAGGCCGCGATGAAGCTGGTCGGCGCCCAGGTCAAGGGCACGGTCACGCTGAAGCCCGCGGCCGCCGGCTCCAAGCGCCCCACCGGCACGGTGGACATCATGCTCGGCAAGGGCTTCACCAAGCTCTCCGGCGACAAGGCCGTCGAGAAGGCCCTCGCCGCCCTGGCCCGGCCGAGCGCGGCGCCGAGCGCCGGCACCTGTTAGGCCCACGGTCCCGGTTGCGTTTGCGACGGGACCGGCCGCCGGGGCGTGGGCCCCGGCGGCCGGTTCCGCGTGTCGTGGGACGACCGGTGTCAGGCCGTGCCGTAGAGGCGGTCGCCCGCGTCGCCGAGGCCCGGGACGATGTAGCCGTGCTCGTTGAGGTGGTCGTCGACCGCCGCGGTGACCACGGTGACCGGCTTGCCGGCCAGCGCGCGCTCCATCGCCTCGACGCCCTCGGGGGAGGCGAGCAGCACCACGGCCGTCACGTCGTCGGCGCCCCGCTCGATCAGCAGGTCGATCGCGGCGATCAGCGTGCCGCCGGTGGCCAGCATCGGGTCGAGGACGTACACCTGCCGCCCGGACAGGTCCTCCGGCATGCGGGTGGCGTAGGTCTTGGCCTCCAGGGTCTCCTCGTCGCGGATCATGCCGAGGAAGCCGACCTCCGCGGTCGGCAGGAGCCGCACCAGGCCCTCCAGCATCCCGAGGCCGGCCCGCAGGATCGGCACGACCAGCGGACGCGGGTGGGACAGGCGCACGCCCGTGGTGTCCGCGACGGGTGTGCTGATGTCCACCTGCTCGGTGCGCACGTCACGGGTCGCCTCGTAGGCGAGCAGGGTGACCAGCTCGTCGGCCAGCCGACGGAAGGTCGGCGAGTCGGTGCGCTCGTCGCGCAGGGTGGTGAGTTTGTGCGCCACCAGGGGGTGGTCGACGACGTGGATCCGCATGTCCACGACTCTAACGTTCGGCCTGTCCCCCGGCCCTCCCGGTCCGTGCGGCCGGTCACGCTTCGAACCACCCGGTAGGGGGAATGCGTGCCCTTACGCCCGGGCTGTCCCGGCCGGGCACGTGGATCTCTAGGGGTGGTGCCCCATGGCGGAGCGCGGCAGCGACGGCGCCGGCGCGGACGACACGGGCGACGCCCGTACGCAGCAGGATCGCGACGCCGAACGCAGACGGCGGCGCGCCATGTTCCTGCGCGAGCTGAACGAGGCCAAGGAACTGCGCGACCGCGTCCAGCCACGCCGGGCGCGCGCGGCACGCGCGCGCCAGCAGATGAGGATGCGGACGTTCCGCTGGTAGTCCCCAGGTCGGCACAATGCCCCCACCTGGCGGGCGCCGAGGGGGTACCCGCAGGCCGCCACGCGGTAAAAAAGCCGGAAGGCCTCTCCCGACGCAGCGCGGAAGACCCTTCGCAAAGCCGAGGTTTCTGCCACGATGCCGAGTGTGGGCGGGGACCTGCGCCAGATCATTCGACTCCCGCCCGAAAGTCCGGACGGCCTGAGACCTGTGGGAGAGTCACGGTGTACTTCGCCGCACTGCTCGCGCGCACCGAGGACGGTTGGGAAGCGCGCGAGACCGATCTCGACGATGTGGAAACCCTCGGCGACCTGACCGACTTGGCCCGGGCGGCTTCAGCCGGGGAGGATACGGTCCTGGTCTTCATCGAACAGGAGGACGCCTGGTTCGGCGTCGTCCGCGTCGACGGGGAGGAGGACCCGCGGATCTACGTGTCCGACGCCGCCGCCGCGGCGCGCAGCTCGTACGGGGAGATCCTGCTCACCGACGAACTGCTGGGCCGCGACCCGGAGGACCTGGACGAGATCGTCGACCTCGACGGCACCGAGGAAGGTGACGCCGACGACCTCGACGACGACGTGGTGCCCGGCCCGACGGAGGTCCACGTCCCCGTGGGCCCGCTCGGGGACGCCGAGCTCCTCGCGGACTTCGGCATGAGCGACAAGGAGCTGCTGGCCCTCAGCGGCGACGGCGCGCTGACCGGGGAGGCGCTCGGGGAGATCGCCGACTCGCTGGGCTGCGCCGACGTGCTGGAGGCGGTCCGCTGACCGGGCCCGACCCGCTGCGCGACCCCTGGGTCCCCCCGATGCGGCTCGCCCTGGAGGAGGCCCGCCTCGCCCCGCGCACCGGCGACGTGCCGGTGGGCGCGGTGGTGCTGTCGCCGCAGGGCACGGTCATCGGGCGTGGCCGCAACGAACGCGAGGCGGTCGGCGACCCGACCGCCCACGCGGAGGTGCTCGCCGTCCGCGAGGCCGCGAAGGCGCTCGGGGAGTGGCGGCTGACCGGTTGCACGCTGGTGGTGACCCTGGAGCCGTGCACGATGTGCGCGGGGGCCGTCGTCGCCTCCCGCCTCGAACGCGTGGTCTACGGCGCGCTCGACGAGAAGGCCGGGGCGGCGGGCTCCCTGTGGGACCTCGTCCGCGACCGCCGGCTCAACCACCGTCCGGAGGTGATCCACGGCGTGCTGGCCGAGGAGTGCGGTGAGCTCCTCACCCGCTTCTTCCGGTCAAAGGATTTCGGAGCACACCCGGACGTCCGCTAAGCTCTCTCTCGGTAGCGTGTCCGAGCGGCCTAAGGAGCACGCCTCGAAAGCGTGTGAGGGGGCAACTCCTCCGTGGGTTCAAATCCCACCGCTACCGCTCTGAGCAAGCGAAGGGCGGCAACCGGGAGAACTTTCCCGGTTGCCGCCCTTCGGCTTTGCCCTCACGTGTGCCGGCGGGCGGTGTCGGGACCGATTCCGGGGTACTCGCCGGCGGACGACTGGTGTTTGCCCGCCGCGAAGCCGCCGCCGAGGGTCGGTCCGGTCCATGGTGCTGATGTCCCAGAAGACGTGCTGGCCGGTGAGAGTGGTGGAGCCGGGGTTGGCCACGGTGAGCGTGCCCTGCGCCCAGCCCCCTTGACGGTGACCGCGCCGGGCAGCGAGACCTTGACCGAGCCGCAGACGATGCGGTGGCGGTCGCCTGCCGCACCCCGCGCCCGCACCGAATGAACGTGCGAGCGAGCACACCCTGGCGACGGGTGCCGACCGCGGCCGCCGCGAGCGGTACCCGCCCCTTCCGGACCGGGCGTTCTCGGCGTTTTCCGGCCTTCCGAACCTGCTGTGGCGAGCGTCACGCACGGAGCGGGGCGGGCCCGTGGATCACCCGCAAGGAGGCTTCCGCCACCCGGTCTGATTGGGCCATCCGGTGGATACACTCCAGCCATGGCGCAGGCGAAGAAAATCACCATGTACGTCATCGTGGCTTTCGTGCTCTATACGATCGTGACATCGCCGGCCCGCGCAGCCGATCTCGTGCAGATAGGCTTCCAGGGCATATCGGACGCCGCCAAGGGCGTCGGGGAGTTCATGACCGCGCTGGTCAACTGACCGGCCGGGAGCCGGTGAGGAGCACAGCACCGTGATACGCCACCTGGTCCTTTTCAAGCTCGGCGAAGGCGTGGAGCGCGACGACCCACGGGTCGTGGCCGGCGTCGACGCCTTCGAGCGGCTCGGCGGGCAGATCCCCGAACTGGCCTCCTGGGAACTGGGCTGGAACATCTCGGACCGTCCGATCGCCTACGACTTCGCCATCAACTCCTCGGTGGCCGACGCCGACGCGCTCAAGGCGTACCTGGAGCATCCCGCACACCAGGCCGGGGTCGCGCTGTGGCGCGAGTTCTCCACCTGGGTGGTCGCCGACTACATGTTCGAGTGACCCCCCGCGGCGGCCCCTCGGGCCCCGCTCCTGCCGCACAGCCCTCCGCCCGCCGGGCGGAGGGCTTTTTCATCGAGGGCCGCGCCTCACTTGCACACAGTCCACATGAATTGTGATGCTATGACCGCTTTTGCCGGATGAGTGGACCGATGAGGAGTGGCATGTCCGTGTCGGCCCGACCCGCGTCACCATCGACCTCCGGAGACGGCAGCGGGACCGGTACGACCACCGGCGGCGGCAATCGCGGCGGAAGCACCAACAGCAACGCGGTGGAGGCGCGGGCGCTGACACAGGTGCTGTTCGACCAGCTGTCGGGGCTGGAGCCCGGCACCCCGGAGCACTCCCGGGTCAGGGCCGCCCTCATCGAGGTGAACCTGCCGCTGGTGCGGTACGCGGCCGCACGCTTCCGCAGCCGCAACGAGCCGATGGAGGACGTCGTCCAGGTCGGCACGATCGGGCTGATCAACGCCATCGACCGCTTCGACCCGGAACGCGGGGTGCAGTTCCCGACGTTCGCGATGCCGACCGTGGTAGGCGAGATCAAACGTTACTTCAGGGACAACGTCCGCACCGTCCACGTCCCGCGCCGGCTGCACGAGCTGTGGGTCCAGGTCAGCGGCGCCATCGAGGACCTGACGGTGGCCCACGGGCGCACCCCCACCACCGCGGAGATCGCCGACCGGCTCAAGCTCTCCGAGGACGAGGTGCTGGCCTGCCTGGAGGCCGGGCGGGCGTACCACGCCACGTCCCTGGAGGCGGCCCAGGAGGGCGGTGACGGGGCGCCCGGGCTGCTGGACCGGCTCGGCTACGAGGACCCGGCCCTGACCGGCGTGGAGCACCGGGACCTGGTGCGGCACCTGCTGGTGCAGCTCCCCGAGCGGGAGCGGCGGATCCTGCTGCTGCGCTACTTCGGCAACCTGACGCAATCACAGATCAGCGCCGAACTCGGGGTTTCGCAGATGCACGTCTCCCGGCTGCTCTCGCGCAGCTTCGCCCGGCTGCGATCCGCAAACCAGCTCGAATCGTAACCCTTAAGGACTACCCACCCCCCGGGAAATAAGTCGACATGGCGCTACAGCGCGTTGCCGACATGTGACATTCTGCGGGAACTGCGTTTGTCGCGGTCCGGCCTCCGGTATTCCAGTGGGGGAACGAACCGTCGCCCGCGACACCCGTCCGCGACCTCAAGGGGGTGGCATGTCCGTAGAAGTGGGCAGTCCGAAGGTGCTGAACTCCGACGCGCCGCACGATGCTCCTGACGACAAGGCCATCGACACCGCCGGCACCGCCGTCGCCGACACCGCCGCCGTCGACAGCACGATCGAGGCCATCGACACGAGCGTCGACACCCGCACGCTCTCCCGCTCGCTGTTCCTGCGGCTCGCCGAGCTGCCGGACGACAGCCCGGAGCGGGCGTACGTACGGGACACGCTCATCGAGCTCAACCTGCCGCTCGTGCGGTACGCGGCGGCCCGCTTCCGCAGCCGCAACGAGCCGATGGAGGACATCGTCCAGGTCGGCACGATCGGGCTGATCAAGGCGATCGACCGCTTCGACTGCAACCGCGGGGTGGAGTTCCCCACCTTCGCGATGCCCACGATCGTCGGCGAGGTGAAGCGCTTCTTCCGCGACACCTCGTGGTCGGTGCGGGTGCCGCGCAGGCTGCAGGAGCTGCGGCTGGCGCTGACCAAGACCAGCGACGAGCTCGCCCAGCGGCTGGACCGGTCGCCCACCGTCTCCGAACTCGCGGCGGCGCTCGGCGTCTCCGAGGAGGACGTGGTCGACGGCCTGGCGGTCGGGAACGCGTACACCGCGAGCTCGCTGGACTCGCCGCCCCCGGAGGACGACGGCGGCGAGGGCTCGCTGGCCGACCGGCTGGGCTACGAGGACACCGCGCTGGAGGGCGTGGAGTACCGCGAGTCGCTCAAGCCGCTGCTCGCCCAGCTGCCCGCGCGGGAGCGGCGGATCATCATGCTCCGCTTCTTCGCCAACATGACGCAGTCGCAGATCGGCGAGGAGGTCGGCATCTCCCAGATGCACGTCTCCCGGCTGCTGACCCGGACCCTGGCGCAGCTGCGCGAAGGCCTGACCGCCGAGCAGTAGGGCGGGGCCCGGCGACGGAAGGACCGGGCGGTTCATTCCTGACGGTTCGTCAGTACACTGGCGGGATGGTGCACATACCACCGGGCCGCCGGGGCGCGCTGGCCGCTGCCTCGGCGGCCGTCGTCTGCCTGGGTGCCTTCGCCGCGCTGGGCCCGGACTGCGAGGGCAACGGGCCGGGCTACGTGGCCGTCGGCGCCCCGGGCCCGGCGGGCGGCCCCGCGGTGAACGCCCCGCCCTCCGGCGACGTGGACCTGGTGCCGCTGGACGGCCGTACGGGCTCCCCGGCCGGGCCCGGCCGGACGGCGCCCACCGCGCCGGGCGCACCGGCCGGCAGCGGCGGCGCGGGCTCCTCACCTCCGGCGGACGTACCGGACGGGCCGGACGGGCCCGGCGCCACGAGCGCCCCGCCGCGGCAGGGCGGCACCGCGCCGCCCGCGACGGCCTCCGGCGGCCCCACCGGGCGGCCGGCCCCCGGCGGTTCTGCGTCCGCCCCGTCCCCACCGGCGACCGGTGCGCCGGCATACCTGGTGGTGAGTGCGGTCGAACGCACGGCGGCCGCCGACCGCTGGTGCGAGGAAGTCACCGTCACCTTCGCCAACACCGGGGACCGAGCCGCGACGACGGGCACCGTCACCTTCGGCACGCACGTCATCGGCCTGCTGGGCGTCGACTGGGCCACGCTGCGCAGCAGCCGTGCCGCGCCGGTGCCGGTCCCCGGCGGCGGCAGCACGAAGCGCACCTGGGAGGTCTGCGTCGAGGCGTGGCGGGTGCCGCTGGGCATGCACGTCGAGACCCGGGACGTCTCGGTCGCGGACTCCTGAACGCCGGTACGCCCCGGGCACGCGGAGGCGGGGGCCGGCCCGTCCCGGCACCGGCCCCCGCCTCCCCGGGGAGGAGCGGTGGTGCGCTCAGCCGGCCAGGTAGGAGCGGATCTGGCCGAGGGTGCCGGTGTCGCTGAGGAACCCGATGTGGGTCGTGCACGCCACCAGGTGGTTGTTCGCGCCGCTCAGCGGGGCGCTGGTGTACGGGATGATGATCCCGTCGCACGGCGAGTACCAGGTCGCGTAGACCGTGCTGCCCGGCGTCTCGTCACCGCTGCTGATGGTGCGGACGAAGGACGAGCCCGGCAGCATCTCGACGCAGGACGCGTAGATCACGCAGGCCGAGGCGTAGGTGGTGCCGTGGTTCGCGCCCGCCACCGAGGCGACCCGGCGGACGGAGGAGGTGCCGCCGAGCTGGGTGAGGTACCACTGGGTGACCAGACCGCCCATCGAGTGGTTGACGATGTCGACCTTGGTCGCGCCGGTGCGGGTCAGCACCTGGCGCACGTAGCTCGCCAGCCCCGCGGCGCTGGTCTTGTTCGACTGGGCCCAGTTGTACTCGTACGCGAAGAGCTCGCTGCGGCTGTAGCCGCCGGCCACGAAGACCGACTCCGCGTAGTCCCAGTTGCTCGCGCTGCCGGTGTAGCCGTGCACGAAGACCACCGGGGTGTGGGTCGCGGCGTTCGCGGTGCCCGGCATCACGAAGGTGCCGAGGCCGACGGCGGCCGCCACGGTGAGCAGGATCGCCCATATTCGTCGCATCTGAACTCCTTGTCGTGGGGGTCGACAGGAGTCTCCGAGCGGCACGCGGGCGACGGACCGGTGGAATCACCAGTGTCTTCCTGTCATGCACGGAACATGATGCAGGACCCTTCCCTCCCGGTGGACGCCAGCAGACACTGGCGTCATGGAGGCCGGACGGAGCGACCCCGCCGCGTGGCCGCCGGCGCTGTACGGCCGGGACCGCGAACGCGCCCTCCTGGACGCCCTGTCGGTCCGGGCCCGGCAGGGCGGGGGACAGGCGCTGCTGCTGCTCGGCGGACCGGGCACCGGACGCACCTGCCTGCTCACGGACGCGGCGCGCACCGCCGCGGCGGCCGGTGCGACCGTGCTGCGCACCGACGGCGTACGGGCCGAGGCGCGGGTCCCGCTCGCGGCACTGCACCGCACCCTGCTGCCGGTCGCCCCGCGCGTGCGGGCCGTGCCGGGACCGTACGGCGTGGCGCTGGCGGAACTCCTCGCCGGGCGGGTGCCCGTCGGGGGCGAACTCGCGCTGGGCGCCGCGCTGTCCGGCCTGGTGGCCGGACTCGCCCGCCCGGCACCGCTGCTGTGGTGCGTGGACGACGCGCAGTGGCTGGACCCCGCGACGCTGCGCGCGCTCGGCATGGCGGCGCGCCGCCTCACGGGCCTCGCGGCCACCGTGCTGTTCGCCGCCGACGAGGGCTGCCCCACCGCCGGAGCGCTGGAGGACCTGGACGTCCTGCGCCTGCGCCCGCTGGCGCCGGACGCCGCACGCCGGATGCTCGCCGACCGGTTCCCCGGATTGCCACCGCGCGGCGCGGACGCGGTCACGGTGCTCGACCTGGCCGCGGGCAACCCGCTGGCCCTGGTCGAACTCGCCGGGGCGGCCGTGGACGGGCGGCTGCCGGAACCGCCCGCGCTGCCCGCGGGGAGCCGGCTGCGGGAGCGGCACCGGCAGCGCTTCCACGCCCTCACGCCGGGAGCCCGCACCGTGGTGGCGCTGCTGCTCTGCGGCGGGCCGCTGGCCGTACCGGTGCTGGAGTCCGCCGCCCGCCGCCGCGGGCTGGGCGCCGGCAGTGTCGAGGAGGCCCGCGCCTGCGGCCTGGTCGACCTGCGCGACGGGGCGGCGACCGTACCGGGACGGCTGCTGCGCGCCTCGCTGACCGCACTGCTCTCCCCCGCCGACCGGCTGGCCGCGCACGCGACGCTGGCCTCGGTGCTGGACCCCCCGGCCGCCCGGCTCTTCCGGGCGCTCCACCGGCTCGGCCGGTCGGCCGGCCCGTCGCCGGACACCGAACGGGAACTGGAGGCCGCGGCCGGGGCCGCCCGCCGGTCCGCCGGTCATGCCGCGGCCGCCGCCGCGTGGGAGCGGGGAGCCGAGGCCGCCGCCCGTCCGCACACCCGGGTCCGGTGGCTGGTCGCGGCCGCCGCCGACGCGCAGGCCGCCGGGGAGACCCGCCGGGCGCGCGGACTGATGCGCCGGGCCGGCGCACAGGGCGGCCCGGCGCCGGGCGGGGCGCCGGGCGCCCTGGTCCAGGGCGAGATCGAACTGCGCGACGGAGTGCCCGCCGTGGCCTGCCGCGACCTGACCGCCGCGGCCGGCCGGTTCCCCGCCGACCGGCGCGCACCGGCCGTACGGGCCCTGATGCTCGCCGGCGAAGCGGGGTGCGTCGCGGGCGACTTCGACGCCTTCTTCGGCCTCGCCGAGCGTGCCGACGCGCTGCGCCGCAGCGACGACCGGCCGGAACAGCGCCTGGTCTTCGACCACTTCGCGGGGCTCGCGGCGACCTTCCGGCGCCGGCACGACCGCGCGCAGTGGGCGCTGCGGCGGGTGGTCCGGCTCGCCGAGACGCTTCAGGACCCGGAGTCCGCGATCTGGGCCGCCCAGGCCGCGTACACCCTGGGGGACGCCCGGCGGGCGCACGCCCTGGCGACCGCGGCCGTGCACCGGGCCCGCCGGCAGGGCGCGGGCGCGCTGGTGCCCGCGGCCCTGGTCTACGAGGCGCTGTGCGCGCTGGCGCTCGACCGGTACGCCGCGGCCGGGGCGGCCGCCGAGGAGGGGCTGCGGCTCGCGGAGGCGACCGGCCAGCGCAACCTCGCCGTCGACCACCTCGCGGTCATGGCGCTGCTCGCGGCCCTGCAGGGCGACAGCGTGACCGCCGGGCTGCGGACGGCGGCCGCCGAAGGAGCCGTCGCGTCACGGGGGCTGGGCCGCCCCGGGGCCTTCAACTGCTGGGTCTCGGCCTGCGCGGACCTCGCCGCGGACCGGCCCGCCGACGCGCTGTCCCGCTTCGCCCGCATGCGCGGCGGCGCGGGCCAGGTGAACCTGGCGGTCAGGGGGATGGCCGCCCCTCACTTCATCGAGGCGGCGGTGCGCTGCGGACAGCGGGCGAAGGCCGCCGGGGCGCTGCGCGCGTACGAGCACTGGGCGGCGGCGAGCCGCAGCAGCGTGCGGCTGGCCCTGGCGCACCGGTGCCACGGGCTGCTGGCGGAGGACGACGCGAGCGCCGTGGACCACTTCCGCGAGGCGCTGCGGCTCCACCAGGACGACGACACCGTCCTGGAGCTGGCCAAGACGGAGCTGTTCTACGCCTCCCGGCTGCGGCGCACCCGCCGGCCCGGCGAGGCCCGGGGCCTGCTGCGGGACGCGGTGGCGGTGTTCCGGCAGTTCGACGCCCGCCCTTGGGCGGAACGGGCCGCGGCCGAACTGCGGGCCGCCGGGGACCGGGTGGGCCCGGTGGACCGGGAGCCCGGGGGCCGCCGGGAGCTGACGGCGCAGCAGACGAGGATCTCCGAGCTGGTGGCGCAGGGCGCGACCAACCGCGAGATCGCCGATCTGCTGCTGCTCAGCACGCGCACGGTCGAGTACCACCTGCGGAACGTCTTCAGCCGGCTAGGGGTGCGCTCGCGCGTCGAGCTGGCCTCGCTGTTCCGCTGAGCGGGGGCGGGCCGCCGGACGCGGACGCGGGCGCACGACGGCCGCCGGACGGCCGGCGACCGCCGGCGTCCGGTGTCAGTGGACGTGGTGGGGTGGCGCGCCCGTCAGGCGACCGCGAACCAGACCACGGCGGCGATCACGACGACGGCCGCGACGATGCCGACGATCAGCCCGGTCTTGTTGCCGCCCGCGGCCTGGGCCTGGGCGGGCTCCTCGTCGACGAAGGCGCGGAACATCTGGGTGTTGCCGGCCGGGTCGTAGTTGTTGTCAGGGGTAGTCATGGGGCAGGACCCTAGCGAAGTCACGCTGCGCAGGTCACCCCCGCCCCGTCGTTGGGAAGGGGAACACCCCGGGAATACCGCCCGTCCCCGCCGTGTCCAAGACCACATGGCACTCATCGGCAACTCTGATCTCGACGTCTTCCCCCTCTGCCTCGGTGGCAACGTCTTCGGCTGGACCTCGGACGAGGCGACCTCCTTCGAGGTGCTGGACGCCTACGCGGAGGCGGGCGGCAACTTCGTCGACACCGCGGACGTGTACTCGGCGTGGGTCCCGGGCCACACCGGAGGGGAGTCCGAGACCGTGATCGGCTCCTGGCTCGCCAAACGCGGCCGCCGCGACGACGTCGTCGTCGCGACCAAGGTCGGCTCCCACCCCGACTTCAAGGGGCTGAAGGCCGCGACCGTCAAGGCCGCGGCGGAGGAGTCGCTGCGCCGCCTGGGCACCGACCGGATCGACCTCTACTACACGCACTACGACGACCCCGCGACCCCGGTCGAGGAGATCGTCGGCGCCCTGGACGAGCTGGTCCGCGAGGGCAAGGTCCGCCACGTCGCGGCCTCCAACATCAGCCCCGAGCGGCTGGCGGCCTCGCTGGAGTTCGCCGAGCGCGAGGGCCTGACGAAGTACGTGGCGCTGCAGCAGCACTACAACCTGGTGGAGCGGGAGAGTTACGAGGGGCCGCTGCGCGAGGTCGTCGAGGCGCACGGCCTCGCCTCCGTGCCGTACTTCGGTCTGGCGCGGGGCTTCCTCACCGGCAAGTACCGGCCCGGCGTCACGGTGGACAGCCCCCGGGCGGAAGGCGCGGGCGCCTACCTGGAGTCGGAGCGCGGTCCGCGGGTGCTGGCCGCGCTGGACGAGGTCGCGGCGGCGCACGGCGTGGAGCCGGCGAGCGTCGCGCTGGCCTGGCTGCGGACCCGGCCGACCGTCGTGGCGCCGATCGCCAGCGCCCGCACGCCCGCGCAGCTGACCGCGCTGCTGGCTTCGGCGTCCCTGGAGCTGACCGCAGCGGAGCTGGAGCGCCTCTCGGAGGCATCTGCCTGACCTGCACCTTTTACCCGAAGACCCGCCTCCCTTGACCGGAGGCGGGTCGTTCCTTTTGGAGGTTTTTACCCGAAAGAATTTGCCTGCAGCAACCAACGTTCCTAAGGTTGCTTGAGGCAACCAATAAGGGTGGGAAGCGAGGCGCCATGGCGACGCAGGAGCAGTTCGCGGAGCTCGCGAGCCAGCTGCGTGCGATCCCGGTGGTCGCCCGCGAACTCAGCCGGGCCTGTCCACCGCAGTGCCCGCCGTCATCGCTCGGCGTGCTCTCGGTGATCAGCCGCCACGGTGAGATGCGGATGAGCCGGCTGGCCGAGCTGCTGGAGGTCGACATGTCCGTCACCAGCAGACACGTGGCCCACCTCGCCGAGCGCGGCTGGATCGACCGGCTGCCCGACCCCCACGACAAGCGGTCACGGTTGCTGCGCCTGACCCCCGGCGGCACGGACATGCTGCGCGCCGCCCAGGACGGGGTCGCCGAGGCGCTGGCCCACCACCTGAGGGACTGGCCGGACGAGGACGTCACCGAGTTCTCCCGGCTGCTGGACCGGCTGCGCAGGGACTTCGCCGCCGACTGCCGCCCCCGTACACATTCCACGACGTGAAGAGGATGACGATGGCAACAACCGCACCACCGACCGGTGTGCGGGGGACCGATGCCCACGCAGGACACGCGGCCCCCATGTCGCACCGGCAGATCATGGAGGCCCTCACCGGGCTGATCCTCGGCTTGTTCGTGGCGATCCTGTCGTCCACGATCGTCTCCAACGCCCTGCCGAAGATCATCTCCGATCTGAACGGCGGGCAGAGCGCCTACACCTGGGTCGTCACCGCCGCCCTGCTCTCCACCACCGCCACCACCCCGCTGTGGGGCAAGCTGTCGGACCTGTTCAGCAAGAAGCTGCTGGTCCAGCTGGCGCTGGTGATCTACGTGGTGGGCTCACTGGTCGCGGGCCTGTCGCAGAACGCGGGGATGCTGATCGCCTGCCGTGTCGTCCAGGGCATCGGCGCCGGCGGTCTGACCGCGCTGACCCAGGTCATCATGGCCGCGATGATCTCCCCGCGCGAGCGCGGCAGGTACAGCGGCTACCTGGGCGCGGCCTTCGCCCTCGGTACGGTCGGCGGCCCGCTGCTGGGCGGCGTCATCGTCGACACCGAGTGGCTCGGCTGGCGCTGGTGCTTCTACGTCGGCGTGCCCTTCGCGATCGTCGCGCTGATCGTGCTGCAGAAGACCCTGCACCTGCCGGTCGTCAAGCGCCGGGTCAAGGTCGACTGGGCGGGCGCCTCGTTCGTCACCGCCGCCGTCAGCCTGCTGCTCGTCTGGGTGACCTTCGCCGGCGACAAGTACGAGTGGATCTCCTGGCAGACCTACGCCATGGTCGCGGGCGCAGTCCTGCTCGTCCTGATCTTCGTCCTGGTCGAGTCCCGCGCGAGCGAGCCGATCATGCCGCTGCGCCTGTTCCGCAACAAGACGATCAGCCTGACCTCGGTCGCCTCGCTCTTCGTGGGCACCGCGATGTTCGGCGCCACGGTCTTCCTCAGCCAGTACTTCCAGCTGGCGCGCGGCGAGTCGCCGACGATGTCGGGCGTCATGACCATCCCGCTGATCGCCGGTCTGTTCGTGTCCTCCACCGCCTCCGGGCTCATCATCACCCGCACCGGGCGCTGGAAGGCGTTCCTGGTCTCCGGCGGCGTGCTGCTCACCGGCGGCCTCGCCCTGCTGGGCTCCCTGCGGGCCGACACCACGTACTGGCACCTGGCGCTCTTCATGGCGCTGCTGGGCCTCGGCGTCGGCATGATGATGCAGAACCTGGTGCTGGCCGTGCAGAACCAGGTGGGGGCCGCCGACCTCGGGGCGGCCAGTTCCGTCGTCACCTTCTTCCGCACGCTCGGTGGCGCGATCGGCGTCTCCGCGCTGGGCGCGGTGCTCGGCAACCGTGTGACGCACTACGTCAAGGACGGCCTGGCCGCCCTGGGCGTGAAGTCCACCGGTGAGTCCGACGGCGCGATCCCGGACCTGGCCACGCTGCCCGCGCCGATCCGCCACGTCGTGGAGAGCGCGTACGGCCACGGCGCCGGCGACGTCTTCCTGGTCGCGGCCCCGGTGGCGTTCCTCGCGCTGCTGCTGGTGCTGTTCATCAAGGAAGTGCCGCTGAAGACCGCCAGCGGTCTGCAGCAGGCGGCCGGTGTCGCCGGCCACGCCGAGCAGACCCCGGTCATACCCGCCCAGGCCCCCGCGGCCGAGGCCGTCGCCGGGCCCGCGACCGAGGCCACCGAGGCGGTCGGCGTGGCCGCACCGCCGGCCCCGCTGCCCGCCGAGGGCACCACGGTCCACGGCCAGGTGCGCAACGCCGAGGGCGCGGGCGTCGAGCGGGCCACCCTGACCCTGATATCGCTCACCGGCCGGCAGCTCGGCCGCGCCTCCACCCGAGCCGACGGCGGCTACACGCTGACCGCGCCCGGCGCCGGCTCGTACGTGCTCATCGCCGCCGCCGACGGCCACCAGCCGCAGGCGTCCACCGTGGTGGTCGGCGAGGAGCCCGTCCCCTACGACGTGGTCCTGGCCGGCACCAGCGGACTGACCGGCACGGTGGTCGCCGAGGCGACCGGGATACCCGTCGCGGGCGCCGTGGTCGTGGTGACCGACGTGCGCGGCGAGGTCCTGGCCACCGGCGGCACCGGTCAGGACGGCGCCTTCGGCTTCCAGGACCTGCCCGCGGGCGACTTCACCCTGGCCGTCAACGCCACCGGCTACCGGCCGGCCGCACTGCCGGTCGAGGTCGCCGGCAACGGCCCCACCCACGTCGAGGTCCCGCTCCGCACCGGAGCCCGCCTGCAGGGCACCGTCCTCGGCGGCACCGCCCGCACACCACTGCCGGAGGCCCGCGTCACCCTGATCGACGCGGCCGGGAACGTGGTGGCCACCGCCACCACCGGCACCGACGGGGCCTACGCCTTCGGCGACCTGGACGCCGGCGAGTACGCGCTGGTCGCCAGCGGCTACCCGCCGGTGGCCACCCAGGTCACCGTCGGCAACGACGCCACGGCCGGCCACCAGGACGGCTTCGACGTCGAACTCAACCACCCCGAGGGGTGAACCATCGGCCGGTCCGTGCGCCTGCGGAGACGCACGGGCCGGTGGACGGGGGACAGCGGGTCCGGTCGGACGGCCGGGCAGGGGACGGCCCGGGCCGTCCCGACCGGACCCGGCCGGGGGAACGCACCGAAGGGCGAGCGATGTACATGAACACGACGGCAGGAGCCGGGCTGCGCGGGCGGATCCGGACGAAGGACGGCTGGGCGGTGCCGCACGCCGTGGTGACCGTCACCGACATGACCGGGCAGCAGATCGCGCGGGAGGCGGCGGACGCCGAGGGTGCCGTGCGCACCGCCGCGCTGGCACCCGGGGCGTACACCGTGATCGTGACGGCCGTGGGTTACCGCCCGGCCGCCGCGACGGCGCTGGTGACCGCCTCCGGCTCGGCGGACCTGGGGACCCTGCTGCTGGGCCGCGCCGGCGGCCTCGAACTGCCGCCACCCGGGCCGTGGACGATCGACCCGGCGCACTCCGAGGCCGGCGCGGTCGCCCAGCACCTTGGCCTGTCCACCGTGCACGGCCGCTTCAGGACCTTCGCGGGCCGGATCGACGTCGCGGAGCAGCCGCTCGCGTCGTCCGTCGAGGCCGTGATCGACGCCGCGTCGATCGACACCGGCAACGGCACCCGCGACGAGCACCTGCGCTCCGCCGACTTCCTCGACGTGCGGGAGCACCCCACCGTCAGCTACCGCAGCACCTCGCTGGAGCCGTCCGCCGGCGACCGGTGGACCGTCCACGGGGAGCTGACGATGCGCGGGATCACCCGCCCGGTCGACCTCGACCTGGCCTACCTGGGCACCGGGCCGGACGCCTGGGGCGGCGTGCGCGCCGCCTTCCGCGCGACGGCCGAACTGCGCCGCGAGGACTTCGCGATGAACTGGAACCAGGTCGTACGGGCCGGGATCGCCACCATGGGGACGACGCTGAGGGTCACCCTCGACATCCAGGCGGTCCAGGGGACGGCCCTCCCCGCCGTCCAGCCGCGGGAAGCATAGGCTGCCGTCCATGGCTGCCTACATCGCGACCAATACCAGCGTGCAACTCGACCAGTTGCTGGAATTCGTACGACCGCGCCACCGCGCCCTGCTGCTGACCACCCGCGCCGACGGCCGCCCCCAGGGCTCCCCCGTCGCCTGTGGGGTCGACGACGCGGGGCGCCTGGTCGTCTCGACCTACCCCGAGCGGGCCAAGGCCCGCAACGCCCGCCGTGACGCGCGGGCCTCCGTGATCGTCCTGTCGGACGAGTGGGACGGCCCCTGGGTCCAGGTCGACGGCACCGCCGAGGTCATCGACTCCCCCGACTCGGTCGAGCCGCTGGTGGAGTACTACCGCAACATCGCGGGCGAGCACCCGGACTGGGACGAGTACCGCGCCGCCATGGTCAGGCAGGGCAAGTCCCTGGTGCGCGTGACCCCGGAACGCTGGGGCCCGATCGCGACGGGCGGCTTCCCGGCGCGGCTGGCCCCGAAGGACTAGGCCGTGTCGTCAAATGAGCGCCGGCCGCCCGGAGGGCGGGCTCGGCGGCGTCTGGTGCGGTGCATCGCAAGGCGGAGAGTCGTCCTCGTAGTGGGTTACTCGGACGATTCGACAACGCAGCGTGGGGGCACCCCCCGGCCGAAGGCTGGAGGAGTGCCGCACCAGGCGTCGCCGAGCAGGCGGGCATTTGACGACACGGCCTAGGACCCGGCCCTGGGGTACCGGATGCCGGAAGGGGGCGGCGGCCCGGTGGCCGCCGCCCCCTTCCGCGTCCCGCGACCTGGGTTCAGCTCGGGTCGGTCAGGTCGTAGACGGCCGTTCCGCCCAGGGTGGTGGAGCCGAAGTTCTCCTCCACCCACGAGCTGATCTGCGAGGAAGTGCCGCTGCCGCCGCCCCCGCCCATGCCGCCGGAGGCGATGAAGTAGTGGATCTTCCCGGCGGCCACGTACTCCTTGAACCGCTCCAGCGTCGGGGACGGATCGCTGCCGTTGAAGCCGCCGACCGCCATCACCGGCTTGCCGGTGGCCAGCTGGTAACCCGCGGCGTTCTGGGAGCCGATGGCGGCGGCCACCCAGGTGTACGCGTCGGCGCCCTCCAGCAGCGCCTCCTTGGTGGCGTCGGCCACCTGTGAGCCGCCCAGCAGTCCGCCGAGGCCCCCCGCCGCTCCGCCGCGGCGGTTCTCGCCGCCCGTACCGCCACCCGTACCGTTGCCGGGGAAGCCCTGCCCGCCCTGGCCCTGCCCGCCCTGACCCTGCTGCCCGTTGCCGCCGGGCATGCCCCCGGGGAAGCCGCCCGTACCGCCGGGGCCGCCTCCCGTGAAGCCCTGCCCGCCCTGGCCCTGCCGTCCGTTGCCGCCCGGGAAGCCACCGCGCATGCCGCCGGGGCCGCCGCCCATGCCGGCGCCCTGCACCGCCGGGCCCGCCGTCACGATGGAGCCGGTGTGCGCCGTCCCGACGGTCTGCACGGTGTACGCCAGCGGCCCGCCGAGGGCCGCCACCAGGCCGGCCGCGGCCGCGAGCGGCGCGAGCCGCCGGAGCAGCCGGGCCCCGAGCAGCAGCCCGCCCGCCGCGATCCCGGTGACCAGCACGGCGTACCGCACCCAGGGGTACCAGTCGGCGGAGCGCCCCAGCAGGACGTACGACCAGACCGCCGTGAGCACGACCGTGCCCGCGAGGACCGCCGCGGCCGCGGGGTGCGCGCGCCGCTCCCACAGCATCACCGCGCCCATTCCGGTCAGCGCCGCGATGTAGGGCGCCAGGGCGATGTTGTAGTACTGGTGGAAGATCCCGGACATGAAGCTGAAGGTCAGGAAGGTGAAGACCAGCGCACCGCCCCAGGCGAGGAAGGCCGAGCGGCCGGTGTCCGTGCGCGGGGCGCGCCGGGTCAGCCAGAGTCCGGCGACCAGCAGCACGAGGGCCGCGGGCAGCAGCCAGGCGATCTGACCGCCCATGTCCGAGCCGAACAGCCGGCCCCAGCCGGTCTCACCCCACCGTCCGCCGCCGTTCGGGCCGCCACCGCCCCCGACCGAACCGGTCTCGTCGCCGGTGATCCGGCCGAGACCGTTGTAGCCGAAGGTCAGCGACAGGAAGCTGTTGTCCTGCGAACCGCCGATGTAGGGGCGGGAGGACGCGGGCCACAGCTCGACGATCGCGACCCACCAGCCGCCTGACACGACGGTCACCAGAGCGGCGAGACCGAGCTGCGCGAAGCGCCGCTTCACCGTCGCCGGGGCGCAGACGGCGTACACCAGCGCCAGCGGCGGCAGGATCAGCCAGGCCTGCAGCGTCTTGGTGAGGAAGCCGAGGCCGAACGCGACGCCGGCGAGCACCAGCCACGCCGTACGGGCGTCCTCCAGCGCGCGCAGGACGCAGTACACCGCCGTCACCATCAGCAGGCACAGCAGCGCGTCGGGGTTGTCGAAGCGGAACATCAGCGCCGCGACCGGGGTGAGCGCCAGGGCCAGTCCGGCGATCAGGCCGGCGGCCGGCCCGGAGCGGCGGCGCACGGCGGCATGGAGGACGCCGACCGCGGCGACCCCCATCAGCGCCTCGGGCACCAGGATCGCCCAGGAACCCAGGCCGAACAGCCGCACGGACAGCGCCATCGGCCACAACGCGGCCGGGGGCTTGTCGACCGTGATCGAGTTCGCCGCGTCGGACGAGCCGAAGAAGAACGCCTTCCAGCTCTCGCCACCCGCCTGCGCGGCCGCCGAGTAAAAGCTGTTGGCGTAGCCCGAACTGCTCAGGTCCCACAGGTAGAGCACGGTCGTGAAGGCGAGCAGCGCCAGCAGGGCGGGCCGCGCCCAGCGCGGGTCCTGCGGCCGTCCGCGCCACAGGCGGGCGGCGGTCCCGCGGCGGCCGGTGCCACCCTGCGGCGCATGGTGCACCGGGAGCGCCACCGGCGCCGGGGCACCCGCCGGGACGGGGCTGCGCCCGTCGGCGCCGGGCGGCGGGGCGTCCACCGGGCGGGGGGCGCGGGGGCGCCGGGGGGGGGGCGGCAGGGCGGGGTTGGGGTGCCCCGGCCCCTGTGTACTTCTCACCCCTCCCCCATAAACAACTTTTGCGGTCCCCACGTAGCCCCGTGTTTAAGACATGAAAAAC